>NZ_BLRL01000019.1 GCF_015082335.1 Moritella sp. F3
CACTTATAGTAGTCAATATTTTTTTAATTATTTTTCTAATGCTTAGAATTCATACAAAAATATACCACTAAGGTGGTCGTTAAAATGTAGATTAAAGCACTAAAAATAAATAAAAATCAAATAAATAAACCGTCAGTCATCAATACATTAGTTTTATACATCAATCTATTTTTTGCAATGAAGTACTTACAATTTATAAATGTGGGTACTTACTTTGCTGTAAAAACTTATTTAAACTTGTCGACATCGCCATTGATGCAGCTTGAGCGAGTTTTTCAGCTAATTTTTTACGCACTACATATTTCACGGTATAAATAGTTTGCGACTTGTTGGCTTTTAATAAGTAATCATCACTGGTTTGTAAAGTGTCCACTAAGCCACGTTCGTGGGCGTGAGTACCAAACCAATGCTCGCCTGTCGCGATTTTTTCAATATCCATTGCAGGGCGATGAGCGCTGACAAAATCTTTAAATAATACGTGCGTTTCTTCAAGCTCTTGCTGGAATTTTTCACGTCCAGATTCATCATTCTCACCAAACATGGTAAGCGTACGCTTAAACTCGCCAGCAGTAAGCTGTTCAACATCAATATTGTTCTTTTTCAATAGACGATTGAAATTTGGAATTTGAGCAACAACACCGATAGAACCCACAATCGCAAACGGCGCTGCAATGATATGGTCAGCAATACATGCCATCATGTAACCACCGCTCGCAGCGACTTTATCTACCGCGACAGTTAGCTTAATATTAGCTTGTTTTAGACGTTCTAGCTGTGAGCTTGCAAGGCCATAACCATGCACAACACCACCACCACTTTCTAAACGCACTAAGACTTCATCACGCTCGTTGGCGACGAATAAAATAGCCGTAATTTCTTCACGCAACGAGGCAACTTCTTTAGCATCAATACCAGCCGTAAAGTCGAGTACAAATAAACGCGATTCAAGCTCCTCAGCTTTGCTTTCGTCTTTCTGTTTGGCCTTTTCTTTATGTGCTTTTTTAAGTGCTTTCAGCTCTGCTTTATGTTTTTTCTTTTCTGCTTTGTGTTGTTCTTTTTCTAATAACTTAGCTTCATCCTCAGACACAAGGTGTAGCTGAAGTTCATCTTCAACATCTTTGAATTGCTCTGATAAATTAGTGATCTCTAAACGTCCATTGGTCTTCTTTTGCTTAGACGTAAGACTGATAATACTGACCACTACAAATAATAATGCCAAAACGAATGTTAGCGTTTTCGCTAAAAAAATACCGTATTCATTTAAAAATTCCAAATCTTAATCCTCGGTCGGTTATATCTATTTTTGCTCTTTATAGCATCTACAGCATCGCATCTACAAGCTTTGCAGGTTACAATATTGTCAGATATGTCGATATGGAACCCAAAAAATGGATTATCAAGCAGAAAAAAATCTATTAGAAAACAAAACTATTTTAGTAACAGGTGCCGGTGATGGCATTGGACGTCAAGCAGCGCTAACCTATGCAGCACACGGTGCGACAGTTATATTACTGGGTAAAACAGTCTCTAAACTTGAAGCTGTTTATGATGAAATCGAAGCGCTTGGCGCGCCAACACCTGCGATTATTCCGCTTGATATGAAAGGCGCGACGGTTGAAAACTATAAAGACATGGCTGATACCATTGATACGCAATTCGGTAAACTAGATGGTTTATTGAACAATGCAGGTCAATTAGGTGTATTAGGTCCATTTCATCAAATTGATGAAAAAAGCTATGACGAAGTAATGCAGGTTAATGTTAAAGCTCAGTTATTCATGACGAGTGCGCTATTACCCGTCCTTAGAAAAGCCGACAAAGCCTCTATTATTTTCACGTCATCAAGCGTTGGTGTGAAAGGCCGTGCTTACTGGGCTGAATATGCAATTTCAAAATTTGCTACTGAAGGCATGATGCAAACATTAGCTGACGAATTTGAGAATACCAATGTGCGAGCTAACTGTATTAATCCTGGTGCAACACGTACCGGTATGCGCTCGAAAGCCTTCCCTGGTGAAGATGAAAAAGTATTACTCACACCTGAGCAGATCATGCCGCTTTATCTTTACCTCATGGGTAACGATAGCGTTGCGGAAACAGGTAAAACATTTAAAGCACAGCCAAACAGATAGTTTGCAGGTCGCAGACTGACTAATGGATTAAATGCTCACATCCCTAACACGTGATAACGTCATTGTTAGGGATTTTTATTTCTGAGCTAATCAGATCTCGTCTAAATGAACTCTCCCGCCGTTTATGCTACTTGCCATCGTTTATGCTAATTGCTCCGTTAATTCCTCAATAAGATCCTTCATCTATATAAAATACTTGCCATCATAATTAATTGCTGCAATAACTAATATCTATACTTTTAGTGAATGAACCAGAATAACTTTCGATGACTAAACCCAAATTAGCTCTAAATACTGCCCACTACTATATAGAAAGAGTTTGTTAATAAGGATATTAACCAGTGAAATTAAATTGTGATATGGGCGAAAGCTTTGGCCATTGGCAACTTGGTATGGATGACTCTGTCATGCCGCATATTGATATGGCTAATATCGCTTGTGGTTTTCATGCCTCTGACCCGCTTATTATGCAGAAAACAGTCGCGCTGGCTAAACAATACGATGTCGCAGTTGGCGCACATCCTAGTTATCCCGACCTTGTTGGCTTTGGCCGTCGCCATATGCAATGCACTGCAGATGAGATCCAAGCCTTAATACTCTATCAAGTCGGTGCCCTCGCCGCTTTTTGTCAGCAACAAGACATTCCGCTCAGTTATGTCAAACCGCACGGCGCGCTTTATAACGATATGATGCAAGATAAGGCAATACTCATTGCGATTCTTAAAGGTGTCGCAGCATTTAGCGCTAACTTACCACTAATGCTGATGGCACAAGCAGATAATAGTCATAATGAATCACTTGCAGCTCAATTTGAGGTGCCATTACTATTCGAAGCTTTTGCCGACCGTCGCTATACAGATTCAGGATTATTACAAGATAGACGCCAAACAGATGCTGTACTAACTCAGCAGAGTCAGGTTATCAATCAAGCAATACAACTTGCACAGCAAGGCTGTGTAATAAGTAATACAGGTAAGTTAATCAAGCTAAAGGCTGACACGATCTGTGTTCATGGCGATAATGCGCAATCTATTGCCGCGATCGCGCAAATAAAATCAGCATTAATGAGCACTAAGGATTAGCGATGCAGTACCACCTGGAAATGATTGGTTATGATGCGATCCTTATTCGTTTTACAAATGCAGATAACAGCCAACTATTACCCGTTATCTATACCTTAAATCTAAAGCTAATTAACTCAACAAATTTAAAGGCAGCGATTACTGATGTCATCCCTTCGTACCAAACCTTGCTAGTTAGCTTTAATATCATGAAAATAGAGCCAGAGCAGTTAATCCATCGAATCAACAGTCATGTTAAGCAAGTATTAAGTGCCCACTTAAAAGCTGTTGATTTCCCTACATTACCGATCACAATACCGGTTTGTTACCATCAAAACGTTGCGCCAGATTTAGAGTCATTATCACAGCGTAGTGGATTATCGATTACTGACATCATCCACATCCATTCTTCTACTATATATAGTTGTTATGCTATTGGCTTTATGCCGAATTTTGGCTACTTAGGTAATGTTGATGAACGCATTCAAATGCCTCGGCATACGGCACCAAGAACGCAAGTTCCGGCCGGAAGTGTTGGAATTGCAGATAATCAAACCGCGATCTACCCAAAAGCCAGTCCCGGTGGCTGGCAGATAATAGGACAAAGCCCTGCTGCTTTAGATTGCCTTACAGTAGGTTGCCAAGTTAAATTTGAACCAATATCCCTAGATGACTTTCATCAATATCAGCATCTAGGCCAAGGCAAGAACTTACAGAGGGCTAATTCGTCATGACACACATTTCTGCATTTGAAGTGAGTAAACCGGGAATACATAGCTTAATTCAAGACCTTGGTCGGTTTGGCTATCAACACTTAGGCATTACTCCTGGCGGGCCAGCAGATCTGCACGCCTATCTCTGGGCCAATAAAATACTGGGTAATCACAGTAATATGGCCAGCATTGAGATCCATTATGGATTAGTGACATTAACAGCCTTAGTTGATACTCAAATCGCTATCTGTGGTGCAGAGTTTGGCGTAACGATTAATGATAAACCTGCATTTAATTGGCAAACCCATCATGTAAACTCTGGTGATGTGATCCAGTACCGTAGCGCAAAAACAGGGAAATGTGGTTATCTCGCCATTTTAGGTGGCCTACAAACAGAAACAGATTACCAAAGTCGTAGCACAGTGATCCGCGATGAACTTAGCCCAGCGACCAGTACACCGTTATATCAAAGCCAACTTTTACCCGCATCAATAGCCAGCCTTAAATACGTAAAAACAGCCACTGATTTACCAGCAGAAGTGATGGTTCCCCGACATTATATTCCTAATTACTCAGCGCCTCTTACTTTGGGTTTATTACCTTGCTATCAATGGTCCTTGTTGACGTCAAAACAGCAGCATCAACTGCTATCCAATAAATATCAGATCAGCACGCAAGCAAACAGAATGGGCTATCAATTAGTCGGTGACATGATCACGGATCTCCCGACAGCATTAACTTCGGAAGGTGTGGCACTAGGCAGCGTGCAACTCCCAGCTAATGGCCAACCTATTATTTTGCTTCAAGACAGACAAACGATAGGTGGTTATCCGAAAGCGGGGGTTATTTCAGCAATAGACTGTAGTCAATTATCACAGCGCCAACAAGGAGCAGAAATTACATTTAGACTCTATAATCCGCTTGTTTCACGTTATAAAATGCAAGCTTTCAGGCATTTTTTCGACTTTTAACCATGATCTATGACGCTTTATATCTGTAATATTCTTTGAAACGAACACAAAACAGCCAACCTATTCAGTGATGGAGTTCACGTATTTAACCATTAGAATAAATATTTACCTTATGTTATGAACATTTAACAAAATATAATATCCCTCGCAAAATAACTAATTCAAATTTACAAATATGTATTTATATACAAAAAAATCTATCTAAGACCCCAGTGTGTACTAGAATTTAGCTTAAATCACTTCAAAATCATATAATGTTTACTTTATGTTAATTCAGTGTCACAAAGTATGGTCAAAACAGATAATGATGGGTTATTTTGCTGTATCATAAGTATTGCATTATTTATTTTTGCTGATTAAATACACCCACTTGAATTTACGGATTCAATTTCATGGCCACAGAATGCCCTGAAGTAAACAAGCGACTAATGACTTATTAAAAGGAACACAACATGTCTATTACAAAAACAATTGCAAAATCACTTGCTATCGCAGGTTTGACAGTAGCAGCTGCTGCACCAAGTATCGCAACAGCGAAAACAAGTGACTTTATTACAATCGGTACTGGTGGTGTTACAGGTGTCTATTATCCTGCCGGTGGTGCAATTTGTAAATTTGTAAACCGCAACCGTAAAGAGCACAACATCCGTTGTTCAGTAGAAAGTACTGGTGGCTCAGCTTATAACATCAACACAATGCGTGCTGGTGAACTTGATTTCGGTGTAGCACAATCTGATCAACAGTTTTATGCTTACAAAGGTTTAAACCAATACAAGAATCAAGGCCCTTACACTGACTTACGCGCGGTATTCTCACTACACGCTGAAGCACTAACTATTGTTGCTCGTAAAGATTCTGGCATCAAAGACTTTAAAGATCTTAAAGGTAAACGCGTAAACGTAGGTAACCCAGGTTCAGGCCAACGCAGCACAATGGATGTTGTAATGAAAGCTTACAACTGGGATAACAGTGCGTTCTCACTAACATCAGAACTTAAAGCAAACGAACAATCTCAAGCACTATGTGATAACAAAATCGACGCATTCGTATTCTTCGCTGGTTTCCCAAATGGTTCAATCAAAGAAGCTACAACAACGTGTGACGCAGTACTTGTAACAGTTAACGATTCAACGGTTGAAAAACTAATTGAAGAGAACCCTTACTACAGCCAAGTAACGATTCCAGGTGGCACTTACACTGGTACGCCAAAAGACACAGTAACATTTGGTGCGCGTGCAACAATCGTTACACCAAAATCAATGTCTGACGAAATCGTGTATGAAGTAACTAAATCTGTATTCGAGAACTTTAATACATTTAAGCGTTTACACCCATCATTTGCATCGCTAACAAAAGAAGACATGGCGACAGCAGCACTTAGCGCACCAGTTCACCCTGGCGCAGCTAAATACTACAAAGAAGTTGGCCTAAAATAAGCCCTCTTTTATTTGAATAATATGAAGGGGACATTGTCCCCTTCATATTTTATATCAAATTATTTATCCGACTTTATAATCATAATTCAATTTTTACTACTCTTACTCCTGTTACTGACTATTCTTATACTACGGATTAGTTAAGCTGATAAGCAGTACAGCCTTTCATATATTAAGAGTCCTGTAATTATTAATTATTCAACTAACGAATAACCGAGCCACTTCTTACGATCACATATCGAAGAATGATGGAGGACAGATGTCTAAAACAGAAAATCAAACCACTAGCATGGATGCTGAACTGCAGGAAATGCTTGCACAATCAGATACTGGTGCGCGCGATCCTAAAGGTATTGCTAAAAAGATTTTGTTAATAGTGCCGTTTATATGGGCGTTATTTCAATTATGGTATGCCTCTCCTCTGCCGTTCATTTTAAACTTTGGTATTATTAATGATACTGAAGCCCGCTCGATCCATTTAGCTTTTGCTATCTTTTTAGCGTTTACAGCTTACCCTGCGATGAAATCGTCACCGCGCGACCATGTGCCGCTGACTGATTGGGCTTTTGCATTCGTAGGTGCTTTTTGTGCTGCTTACCTTTTCCTATTTTATAATGAACTAGCTGATCGTGCTGGTGCACCGACTTTCTTTGATACAGCAGTTGCTACGACGGGCATGTTATTGCTGCTAGAAGCGACTCGCCGTTCTTTAGGTCCACCACTGATGATCGTGGCAGCGGTATTTTTAACTTATACCTTTGCTGGCCCATATATGCCGGACATTATTGCCCACAAAGGTGCAAGTTTAAATAAAACCATGTCTCACCAATGGTTAACTACCGAAGGTGTATTTGGTGTTGCTGTTGGCGTATCAACGTCATTCGTATTTTTGTTTGTACTATTCGGTTCACTACTTGATAAAGCAGGCGCTGGTAACTACTTCATTAAAGTTGCATTCTCACTACTTGGTCACATGCGTGGCGGTCCTGCAAAAGCAGCCGTTGTTGCATCAGGTTTAAGTGGTCTAGTATCAGGCTCTTCAATTGCGAACGTAGTAACAACAGGTACCTTTACTATTCCGTTGATGAAACGTGTTGGTTTCCCTGCGACTAAAGCGGGTGCTGTAGAAGTTGCGGCATCAACCAATGGACAGCTAACGCCACCAATTATGGGTGCTGCTGCATTCTTGATGGTGGAATACGTTGGTATTCCTTATATCGAAGTAATTAAAGCGGCGATTTTACCTGCGCTTATTTCTTACGTTGCGTTAATCTACATCGTGCATTTAGAAGCATGTAAAGCCGGCATGGAAGGTTTACCACGTCGTCATAAACCGACACTAGCGCAGAGCTTATTCTCGTTTATGTCTGTTGTGGTGCTAATCATCGTGCTTAGTTTTGCTGTGTACTATGGTATCGGCTGGACGAAAGATGTCTTTGGTGATGCTGCAACTTGGATAGTGGGTATCGCAACAGTTGTTATTTATGTCGCCTTAGTTAGATATTCAACAAAATTCCCTGAACTTGAAATTGATGATCCAGACAGTGAACTGCTTGTATTACCAGAACCGGGGCCAACAGCAAAAGCAGGTTTATACTTCCTACTACCAATTGTAGTATTAGTATGGTGTTTAACGGTTGAACGTTTCTCTCCAGGTCTATCTGCATTCTGGGCAACTGTATTCATGATCTTTATCGTGATCACGCAGCGCCCATTACAAGCTTACTTCAAACAAAGCCAACCAATACCAAGTGCAATTAAAACTGGTTTTGTTGAATTGTTCGATGGCATGGTAACTGGCTCACGTAACATGATCGGTATCGGTGTAGCGACTGCTGCTGCAGGTATTGTTGTGGGAACAGTAACGTTGACAGGTATCGGTCTAGTGATGACTGAGTTTGTTGAGTTCATCTCTGGTGGTAACATCATGTTGATGCTCGGCTTTACCGCGCTTATTAGCTTGATCTTAGGCATGGGTTTACCAACAACAGCAAACTACATCGTGGTATCAACATTGATGGCGCCAGTGATTGTTGAACTTGGTGCTCAAAATGGCTTGATCGTACCGCTAATCGCAGTGCACTTATTTGTATTCTACTTTGGTATCCTAGCCGATGATACACCGCCAGTGGGTCTTGCAGCCTTCGCTGCAGCCGCCATTGCCAAAGCAGATCCAATTAAGACTGGTATTCAAGGTTTCATGTACGACATCCGTACCGCGATCTTACCTTTCATGTTCATCTTTAATACTCAGCTATTATTGATTGGTGTGGACTCAATAGGTCACTTGCTTCTAACCATCTTCTCGGCGACCACTGCGATGCTGGTATTCTCCGCAGCGACGCAAGGTTACTGGTTAACAAAATCGAAATGGTATGAAACGATCGGATTATTATTAATCACGTTTACCTTATTCCGCCCTGGTTTCTGGTGGGATATGGTCTATCCACCAATTGAAGAAGTAAGCCCGCAACATATTGAGCAAGTACTTGCTGATTTACCTGTTGGTACTGATGTACGCTTGCGCGTTGAAGGCGAAACACTCGATGGTGCATTCCAAACTAAAATTGTACAGCTACCTTTTGCTGAAGATGCGATCACAGGTGCAGAACGATTATTAAGTACTGGTTTAGAATTACGTACCGAGGGTGACAAAACAATTGTTGATATGGTTGGTTTTGACTCTCCAGCTGAAAAATCAGGTATTGACTTTGATTGGGGTATTCTCATGGTTGAACGACCATTAGACCGTCCAGCGAAAGAGTTCCTGTTCATTCCAGCATTATTGCTACTTGCAGGTATTGCATTTGGTCAGCGTCGCCGTATCGCAGCCAATAAGTAATTATCATCCAGAATATGAAATGCAGTGGATTTTCTAACACTGCATTTCTTTACTGATGAAATGCTGATTAGCACTCACTACATCACTCATTTTAAATAAGTAACTTATTATGTATAAAACGATTTTATTACCGGTTGATCTTAACGAAGAAGGTTTTAGTCATATCGCAGCTGAACACGCTTGCGCATTAGCTAAAATAGCGGGTGCAGACATCCATTTGTTAAACGTCTTACCAACGTCTCAACTGCCAATGGTTTCTGCGCATTTCCCTGCATCTGTTTTGCAAGAGATCCGCAAGTCTGCGCATGTAGCATTACAAGATTTTGCTAAAAAACATATTGATGACAGCATTACAACGCACATTCACATGGCTGAAGGCCGCCCATCAAAAGAAATCATTAAAGCGGCGAATAAATACCATGCTGATTTAATCGTTATGCCAAGCCATAAGCGCGCTAAATTAGAGCTTGCAGTGATCGGTTCTATCGCTGCGAAAGTGGTCAGTGCAGCATCAATGAATGTTATGGTTGTTAAACCACAATAAACATATTTATGAGCAGTGTTATCTACTGCTCATATTTTCAATAACACTATCTTGAACTGTTATTATTTCCTCTTTGTCCGCTTCTATTTCTTTTACTTCCCCCCGTTTTTTAGTTACTATTACGCCCTAATTCTGTGCTCCTTCACTGAAATTGAAAAAGGATATTCATGTCAGTTTCTGTATTAATCTGTGATGATTCAAACCTAGCTCGTAAACAAATGGCTAGAACACTTCCTCCCTATTGGGATGTAGACGTTAGCTTTGCATCTAACGGAGCCGAAGGCATTGATTTAATCAAAGCAGGTAAAGGTAGCATCGTATTTCTCGATCTGAATATGCCAGTAATGGACGGCTACCAAGTTTTAGAGACCATTCAAAAAGAGCAATTAAATGCACTAGTTATTGTTGTTTCTGGTGATATCCAAGCAGAAGCTCACCAACGGGTTACCGCATTAGGCGCACTGGCATTTATCAAAAAGCCGGTAACAAGTAAGCAAATCGAAACTATCCTGATCAATTACGGCATCGTTGATAAAGATGAGTTCTCTCGGGCGGAAGTACAATTAATAGCCCAACAAAAAGCAGAAAAGAGACAACAAGATTTAATCAAATCGATTCCAGATACCTTGCCGTCATTAAGCAAAGAGCTCGAACTACAACCTGAATTTCGTGATGCATTACAGGAAGTGGCTAATGTAGCAATGGGACAAGCTGCCGATTTATTAGCACGTTTACTCGATGTATTCGTGTTATTACCTGTACCGAACGTAAATGTTTTAGAAGCCAGTGAATTAACCATGGCGTTGTCTGCAGCCTCTGAACAAGCGTCGATATCAACCGTTTGCCAAGGCTTTATCTGCTCTGGTATTTCTGGTGAAGCATTATTGTTATTCCATGACTCAAGCTTTGATGACATGGCTAAGTTAATGGGCATTGATAACCAAGATTCAAATTTCCAAGAGAAAGAAATTCTCATGGACACGGCGAATATTCTCATTGGCGCATTCCTACAAGGCTTTAGCCAGCAGCTAAACGTTAGTTTTAGCCAAGGCCACCCTTCTGTTCTCGGTCAACACAGCACAGTACAAGAGATGATAAATGCGAATAATTTCCGTAAACAAAAAACCGTTGCGATTGAAATAAATTATCAGATTGAACACCACAATGTACAATGTGATCTATTAATGCTGTTTACTGAGAGATCGCTGCCGAGTTTACTTAATAGCCTTTCTTACCTCATCGATTAACTGAGTTTGTCTTGATGACTTATTTAAATACACAGCGATCAAATAAGCTGACCGCTTCAAGGAATTGTTAACATGGATAATCAAAGTTCATTGAGTGAGTTTCATTGGATCATGAATATGGTACAAACCATTGACGCGGGTCTTGTGGTATTAGATAAAGACTTAAAAGTTCAACTTTGGAACGACTTTATGAGTAATCACAGTGGAGTAAGTGCGAGAGATATGCAAGATACTCCGCTATTCTCACACTTCCCTGAGCTACCAGAAGCCTGGTTACGCAGTAAGATCGATTCAGTTTTTTTACTCAAAAATAACGCTTTCACCAGTTGGGAACAGCGCCCTTATATCTTCCGTTTTAATAACTACCGACCTGTGACTGGTATTTCAGAGTTTATGTTTCAGAACATGACAATCATACCGTTGGCATCTTTCACAGGTGAAGTCACACACGTAAGTTTAATTATTTATGATGTTACCGATATTGCGATTAACCGTTTGCAGCTTGATAAAGCCAATGAAAAACTCGCACATTTAAGCCAAACAGATGCGCTAACACAACTTGCTAACCGCCATCGCTGGAATACCCTCATTGATAATGAGTTTAAACGCGTTAAACGCTACGAGCAGACATCAACATTAATGATGCTTGATATTGATCACTTCAAAAAGGTCAATGATACTTATGGCCATGTTGCGGGTGATAAGGTTATTGCGGAAGTATCAAGAGTGATCCGAGAAAGCGTCAGAGAAACCGATTTTTCAGCGCGATACGGTGGTGAAGAGTTTGCCATTTGCTTGACGAATACAACGGCTGATAATGCGATTATATTAGCAGAGCGTCTGCGTAAGGCGATTGAGAGCACGCTAGTGTTAGATGATGGTAATGTCATCCAAGTAAAAATATCGATTGGTATGGCTGAGTTTATAGCGGATGTAGAGTCGGTTGATCATTGGACAAAGAATGCGGACAGTGCATTGTATAAGAGTAAAGAAAATGGTCGTAATCAGTACACTATTTTCTAAGCTGTAATCGATTGAAACGAAAAAGGTATAGCGTCGCTATACCTTTTTTTATATTTGTTATTTTACATTTTAGCTAGCTATTCTGCTGCAGTTTGATCTTTTTCAACACTTGGTTCTTCCTGAACGCTTTCTTGCTGAGTAGTTTCTTGTAAAACATTATCTTGTAAAACAAGCTCTGCCTCTAATGCCATTTTTTCTCGTTCAGCTTTAGAAATGTAACGTGGCTTATTAGAACTTGGTGCTAATTTAGCATTCGCTTTTTTAGCTTTTTTCTTTAATGTTGAAACAACTTTTTTCTTTCTGTTCATTATATTTGATCTTATTACTTATCTTCTGGACGATGTTTTATTTGCAGGCCTGCAAGGAAGTTACGTAATACTTGATCTTTACATTCACGGAAGTGTTTGTGATCAGGTTTACGGAAAAATGCACTTAGTTCATGCTTACCTAAACGGAATCCAGCAATTTCTAATAATTCAAGAACGTCTTCATTCTTAAGATCTAACGCAATTTTTAACTTACGTAAAATAATGTTGTTATTGATCGCATGCTCAGGTTCAGGTTGTGGGCCGTCTTTTTTACCGCGGTTCGCATTAATTAGACCATTTAAAAAAGTAGCCATTTTCGTATCATTAAGACGCACACATGCTGGATCTTCATCTTTTTTTAACCAATCGCTGATTTCGCCACGTGTAACATCTGCTTCAGCGTGTTTAAACAAAGTAATCATTTTGTCGTCACTGAAATTAAAAGTGTAGCGAATACGGCGTAAAATATCATTATTGGTCATTAATTAGTCCTAATCAGGCTAGCGTGATGTCATTATGACTCACAATTTAAGTTATGGCGCACAGTATAGCAGATAACCGATAGCTGATAACAGGCTCGTGACGCTATATACTGACTCCAAATTTACTTATCTAATAACCAATGTCTTATTTTACTATATACATCAGGATGATAAAGCAGATCCATGTGATTCATATCGCGACCAACCCATTGATGTTGCTCAGGGAAAGTTAAGTGTAGTAAATCATCGTTATGACGACCAAGGGCACTGTCTACATTCACTAAACCATCACCAATTAAACCATCACCAACGACTGTGGATTGCTTACTTTTCACTGCTGCAACGGTATAACAATGCACACCATTAGGTAACGCCAGTGATCCTCGATCGTCAGAGGTATAACTAAAGCGATCTTTACCTTGCCAGTCTTCATCAATTATCGAGCCGTAACGTAAATCAGTAATACCAGCACTACGGATTTGACCTAGCTTAGCAAACGGTAAACTAAATGGATTGGATCCCAGTAATATATCAATCATATTACCGCCCTTTTCGAGCGCAGCGCCGTGATGTGGCGTCCCTAAAAATACCATTTTATGTACTTGTTGTAACCAAGAGTTCCCAGCTTTTTCACCATAATGAAAAGCACTTCTAGAGACTAACCCGCCCATACTGTGAGCAAGAATAGAAAGTGTTAAGGGTTGTGGTGATATCGTCACTAAATATTCAAGGAGCGCGGCTAAATCACGGCCATTTTCAGAGATATGACGACCGGTATTATAGTGTAAATAAATTGGCTCATAACCAAGGTCACGTGCTAACTCAATACCATGATCGTGTTCATCAACTTGCCACTGCAGATCGTTCATACATAAGCCGTGTACCATCAACAATATCTTGCCATCAGATTTTTGAATAAGATTACGTAAGGCTACATCTGTTAATGCGACACCATCTCGGCGTAATTGCATGATCACAGCAAGCGGGTTTTGACGTTCAAGTAAATAATCGCCGAGTACACCATTAAGCATTGAAATGGCCACTTCACGTTTGAGTGATGATTCATGCTGGCCCAAAGCCGAGCCAAATTGTGATAAAGATAAATCCACTTTATCACCGACGAACGCAGTGATACTACGAATATTACGATAAACAAAGCCAGTCACGCCTCGTGTTTTTGTCGGCGTGGTTTTATCATTAAGACCAAGGCTTAAAATGGTGTAATGCAGTGCTTCAACGATGTCCGTTAACCCTGTCACAGCATCGACTGCGAGCTGGTTTACGCCACGAATATCATTTGCACGATCGGTATGAGACAGCTTGATTTCTAAACTTTTTGATTTTCTGCGGGTGTTAAACATATAGCACCTTCTGTATTTAGCGTTAACAACGAATTAAAATCATGACACTGTTGTAACGCTAAATACTTGAATGCGCAATCTAGGTTTTCGTCGCGTTTGCTTGTCGCTGTAATAAAAAGGTAGCGGAAGCTGATAATAAAATACCAGGGACAACTTGCATATTAATAGTTTGACCGTTTACGAGCAGTGACAACAAGGCTACAACCGCAGGGTTCATATAAATATAGGCCATCACCCGAGTTGGTCCCAACGCAACCGTCGTCTTTTGGTATAGGTACACAGTCATTAGCGTCGCACCAATCACTAAGTACGCCATATAGAATATCGATTCACCTTGGATCAAATGCCACTCTAGTGGTAAACCTGATACCAACAGCGCTAATCCCATCCAAATACAGCCCCCAAGTAACGTGCTAAACACCATGACGATCAATTCGTCACCACGGTATAGACGTTTCATCGAAATTGAATAGCAACACATAGACAAACAGCCTGCGATAAACAATAAATCACCATTATTAAGTGAAAAATCTAATAATTGGGATAAATCGCCACCAAAAATAACCCAACAAGTACCTAAGGCACCAAGCAGGTATATCATTAACTGTTTTGCTTTAATCTTATCTTTAAACACCAATACGCATAACACAGCAGTAATGAATGGCACCAAGGTATATAAGGTACCGGTATTTAACGTCGTAGTTATTTTCAATGCTTCAAACTGACAGATAAAAAACATCGAATAAAATAGACTAATCACCATCGAACGCGGCAAGGTTCTTAATACCTTGTTACGCCATTTTTTGGTAAATAATATAAACGGTAATAACACACTTACCGCACCAGTAAAGCGCAATAAGGTTAAAGAAAATGGGTTTACTAGACCAGCTAGATTTGCAGATGCTAAAAATGAACCCGCCACTAAGGTAGTAGCAAGTATCACTAAAAGGTGAAATTTTATGTTTGATTGTGCCAAGCCAAGGCCTTACTTTGTAATAATGAATGGTATTTTTCGGCAAGATTAGCACGCAAACAACATTATTTCACTCGGTACTTCAGAAGTATAAAAGTTTTCTAGTTAAAATTAGTTTTTGCTTGATCAAAAATAATTTAAGCCACCTCTACGAAGATGAAGCTAACCAATTTGACGTATCTTGCCATACAGACTCAGACATTGAACGTTTAAAGAATCCAAAGTGATCTATCGATCTCATCCCCACTTTTTTCGGGTCGACGACGATCATATCCGATGGTGCATTTTTAAAATGCCGCTGCAGTGCTTTAACGCAGCTCGGTGGGGCAAATCGATTGTCATCTGCCATTGCATAAAAACGCATATTACCAGTATAGCGGTGATAGCCATCATGTAACTCATTACCTTGCTCATCTGTATAGAAAGGTTTGCGGCCAAAGCGACTCCAATCGCGGATCACTTGCTTGGGTAAGTACTCCGCACCGAGAACCCATTTTGGTAAGCCCTTATTTGCACTGAAAAATAGCGGCAGGACACAATAAAAGAACAGTACAGATAATGGCTGATCTTTACGTTCCCAGTTTTTCCAATGAATTTGCTGTGCGGCAATATTAAGAAATGATGCATAACGATTGTTATTTGGTGTTATACCCAGTAACTGCCCGCCAATAGAATGTCCTATACCAGCAATTTTCATTTCGGGATAATGCTTTTGTGTCCATGTCAGCACCGCATCCATATCCAACTGCCCCCAATGTATCATGCTGGCAGGTTTTGCATTCACACTCGCTTGTTTACTGTCGCCAATACCACGATAGTCATAAGTGATGATGGTAAAGCCTTGTTGACATAGAAACGCGGCATAGGGTTGGTAATACTTGCGTAATACCCCTGTAGCACCGTTTATAATGACTACGCGCCCATTACTA
This sequence comes from Moritella sp. F3, assembly GCF_015082335.1. Classification (NCBI taxonomy): domain Bacteria; kingdom Pseudomonadati; phylum Pseudomonadota; class Gammaproteobacteria; order Alteromonadales; family Moritellaceae; genus Moritella; species Moritella sp. F3. The sequence goes on from NZ_BLRL01000019.1 coordinate 16,023, forward strand.
GACGCTGGTTTAAACTCACTCGCGACAAGTTGATAACCATCCGCGGTTTCAATTTCTACTTTATTTATCATGATATTAATCCATTAATTGCGACATAACTTTAAGCAAGGTTCGTTGATATAAGACTCATTCACATAAGATTCATACCTATAAAACTTATTTAAACAGAGCGTGTTTGCTTTAGCATTGGCTGTAATGACAAGGCTATGATTGGTCTATTGTTGGGCTTTATTGACCTAGGTTCGAAAATGGCGATAACACAATACGAACATCTTCTTATCTGTCATGTTTTACCTTACTATGCCCACTAAACAATGCGCCTAATACAGTATGTCTCTTAAACATATGCCTCTTAAGATAAAGCCTTTAAATAAACCTGTTAGGAATATATGATGCTCTCAGATATTGAAATTTCAAATCAAGCAAGCCCTCAGCTTATCTCTGATATAGCGAATAAACTCGGTATTCTTTCTCATGAGCTGACATCATTCGGAGATGCAAAAGCCAAAGTAGACCCAGCTTTACTAAAGCGCTTAGCAGCAAAACAGCAAGGTAAATTAATCATCGTCACAGCAGTTACGCCAACGCCCCACGGTGAAGGTAAAACAGTAACGACGATTGGTCTAACACAGGGACTTGCGCACATAGGCAAAAAATCATGTGCTTGTATTCGCCAACCTAGTATGGGGCCTGTATTTGGCGTCAAGGGCGGTGCCGCTGGCGGTGGTTACGCCCAAGTGATCCCGATGCAAGAAATGAATTTACACTTAACAGGTGATATTCACGCCGTTAGCAGTGCTCATAACCTAGCAGCAGCGGCGCTAGATGCTCGTCTATTTCATGAAACTCGATTAGGCACAGCTGAATTTACTCGCCAGTCCGAGCAAACAGCGCTTAATATAGACCCGCAACAACTCCTTTGGCGTCGAGTTATCGATCATAACGAACGTAGTTTACGCCATATAACCGTTGGTCTTGGAGCTATAAATGGGCCAGTACATGATTCAGGCTTTGATATCACCGCAGCCTCAGAATTAATGGCTATCTTAGCGTTAAGCCATGATTTAACCGACATGCGAAAACGTATTGGTCACCTTGTACTTGCACTTGACACCTCAGCTAATCCGATTACCGCAGAAAATCTTGGTGCTGCAGGGGCAATGACCGCAATTATGGTTGAAGCCATTAAACCAACACTAATGCAGACAATTAGCGGCCAACCTTGCCTTATTCACGCAGGTCCATTTGCCAATATAGCCCACGGTAACTCCTCTATTATTGCCGATAAGATCGCGCTTAAACTGGCCGACTTTGTCGTGACCGAAGCTGGTTTTGGCTCAGATATGGGATTTGAAAAATTCTGTAACATTAAAGTGAGAGAGTCAGGTAAAGCACCTGATGCCGCAGTGCTCGTCGTGACGCTAAAAGCGCTTAAGGCTAATAGTGGTATAGCGAGTGACCTCGATATAAATAAACCTGATATGGACAGACTACAAGCAGGGTTTAGTAACTTAAATTGGCATATCAATAATGTGGCTAAATATGGCGTACCTGTTGTAGTCGCTATCAACCACTTTCCTACAGACACCCAAGAAGAACTCGATTGGTTACAACATGCTGTAACTAAAACAGCTGCATTTGGTTGTGAAATAAGCCAGTCATTTGCCCAGGGTGCCAGTGGCGCGGAGCAGCTCGCGAAGACAGTCGCAGCCGCTACAGAGCAAACCAGCAACTTTAAATTTCTCTATGATGTAAATACTACAATAATCAGTAAGCTGCTGACCATAGCTGAAAGTGGCTATGGCGCTAATAACGTCACACTAACTGCACAAGCAACTCAGCAAATGCAGCGATTTGAGGCGCTTGGGTTCTCTCACTTACCACTGTGTATAGCTAAAACGCCGATGTCTATCAGCCATGATCCTAGCGTTAAAGGCATACCTGGTGATTTTGAATTGCCCGTTACCGAGTTGAGATTGAATGCTGGTGCAGGTTTTATTACTGCGCTTGCAGGGAAAGTCATGACGATGCCGGGACTGAATATCAAGCCTAATTATCTTAATATTGATATTGACGATGCTGGCCATATTATTGGCTTAGATTAATATAAACCGCTTATCCTGACTATGCTATTTTAGTTATTTCTACTGCGCGGTTTAGCTACCTTGACTACGTAAGAGTGTACTAGTTATAACCAATAGGCAGTGATAAGCGAGCAAGTTTTAATAAAACATAAACAGGGTTTCATTTCAATCTGGTTTCGCTCTTCCCAGCAGTGTACAATGCGCGGCTTGTGTGATTTTATTGGAATAAATTATGTTTGTCGGTTTTGACTACGGTACTTCTAACTGCGCCGTTGGGTATATTAACAATGCTAATCCTGAACTGGTTTCCCTTGGCCAGGGCAGCTCTTATCTCGCATCTACATTATATGCTTCGCATCGTAATATGATCCCTAACTGGGTCGCACGCAACTTACCAGAATCAGTAGCAAAACCTAACTATCTGCAATTACGTCGTGGACCAATCCAAGCTGGTAGCAACCTCATTCATGAAGGCTATGAAGATCAGATTTTCTTCGGCCAAGAAGCCCTTGATACTTATCTAGAAGACCCTGAAGAAGGCTATTACATCAAGTCGCCAAAATCATTCTTAGGTGCCACGAGTTTAAGTCCTGCACAACTCGCGCTAATGGAAGATGTCGTCACCGCAATGATCTGCAATATTAAAAACAAAGCGGAATCGCAATTAGACAAGCAAATAACCCAAGTTGTCATGGGTAAACCGGTCAACTTCCAAGGTATTAGAGGCGAAGAAAGTAACAAACAGGCATTATCACTGTTAACGACAGCTGCGCAACGTGCTGGCTTTAAAGATATCGAATTTCTGTATGAACCGCTTGCAGCAGGCTTTGATTACGAACAAAGTCTAACGAAAGAAAAGACCGTGCTTGTGGTTGATATAGGTGGTGGTACGACGGATTGCTCATTACTCAAGATGGGTCCAGAAAATTACGGTCTGAGTGATCGTTTCCAACATGTTTTGGGTTATTCAGGTGAACGTATTGGGGGTAATGATTTTGATATTCATTTTGCTCAAAAATCATTAATGCCATTATTTGGTTTAGGCTCAGACCTAATCAGCGGTTTACCTATGCCAGTAAAACCATTTTGGGATGCGGTCGCAATTAATGACATTGGCAGTCAGACAGACTTTTATAGCCAACGTAGTCTTATTGCATTAAAAGATTTATATAAGAACGCCGAACAAAAAGAGTTGATTGCGCGCTTACTCAATGTGCAGCAACAAAAACAAACTTATCAAGTGGTTAATCTTGCAGAGCAGATGAAAAAGCAACTATCACAAGATAGCAGCACAATTGCAGATTTAAGCTTTGTTGAAAATGGTTTAACGTTACCGTTAGCTCGCCAAGCCTTAGAAATTGCGAATGCACCGCAGCTAACAAAAATTAAAGCATTAATGGATGAAACCATTACACTAGCTCAAACCACACCGGATGTTATCTTCGTGACTGGTGGTACAGCTAAGTCGCCAATCATTTTCCAATATATTCAACAGCACTACCCTAACTGTGAAATCATTATTGGTGATCACTTTGGCAGTGTAACCAAAGGTTTAACCCGTTGGGCTGAGAAGATCTTCTCTTAATCAATAGGCTTAATTAGCTTAGGTTTATCAACTTAGATCTATTAACGAATCGTTAAATCGAAATGGTAGGTAACAAAAAGGGCTGTCTATATGATATATAGTACAGCCCTTCTTTTATTCAAGGTTTAAGGGGTATATAAACCCGCTTAGAATGTAAAGCTTAAGCTCGCTGACGCACCGACTTGATTATCGCTGCCGTAAGAACCTGCAACATCAAGGTTTAACGTGCCGAATGGGCTAATACCAATACCAGCTGTTAATGAATCTTCCATCGTACCTTGCATATCATGTTCGAAACCAGCGCGTAATTGTGCCCAATGCCATGCATTAAATTCAACTCCAACACGTGCGAACTGCGTATTATCTTCTAATTCCACATAACGCGTTTGTTCTGTTAAATCCACATCAACACCGAACATGAAATACTCCACGGCATACGCTAAACCTAACGTTGCTTGTGGGTTCATCTCGTAAGTACGACCTGATTTTGATTTAATTTCTTGTGCCAATACATCTTTGACAGCGAGTGCCGTGCGGAAATTATTTTTCATCCAGACTGCACCTAAATCGAAGTTAAATGCAGTTACTTCTGAATCTGCATCTTCTAGTTCGACGTCAAAATCAGCAACACTCGTCACATCAGAATAAGTTTGTAATATTTGATATTTAGGTGTTACACCAAATGAAAATGACTCACCGTATATTTGATATCTTTTAGCTAACGCTAAACCTAACTCTGAATAACCAAAACCTGTAATCTCAACTTTTGAGGTACTATAATCAGAAGTTACAATAACTTTCGAAATAGCTTCAACATAACCACGGCCATATAAACTAACAGACACATTATTACTTGGGATTGCAATTGCAAAAGCGACTCCGGCTGTTACATTTACAGGGGCATTGCCATCTAGCTCTGCTAGATAGCCATCAATTTCAGCCTGCCCACCTGGAGTAGGATTATTTTCAAAATCTTCAATAGCATCTTGTAGGTCTGTGATCGTTTCTAATGAACTATCTGCATCCTTGATATTTACGCCGATAGCAGGTAATAAAATACCGACATCATCAGATTCATGAAACACGGCAAGTAATGCAGGGTTATAAAGCGGAGCTACTAAATAGTCAGCTGTAGCAACACCGATATTACCCATCGCATTTGAACGACCATCAGGTGCATAACTCGCTGCTGATGAGGCTAGAGATGTAAATGCTAATGCGAGCGCAATTGAAATTCCATTTTTTGACATAGCGACTACCGTGTCCTTATAATTTAAAAGTAACACGATTGTAGTCCTAGAAAGGAACCAACGACACTAGCATTAATGCTTTAGTTCAAACTTCTATTAAAATATTATAAAATAATTAATACTATAGTACCAAGATCACTATTTCACCCTTGCCAGTACTTGTACCAAGCGATTAACCGCTAAGGCAAGATCATCGTGGCAAGCGTTAGTGAAGTTTAATCTAAATGCAGCCCCCTTTCCTAATTCTGACTGATAAAATACCGAGCTAGGTACCACTGCAACGCCCACAGCAAGCATTTCTTTAGCCAATATATTAACATCACAATCAGGCAGGCGTAGCCAAATAAACATGCCACCTTCCACCTGCTCAAACTGACAATTAACAGGTAATTGTGCGGTTAATAAACCTGCTAGATGTTGATAACGTTGACGATATAACTGACGTAATCCATCTAAGTGCTTTGGAAAGTCTTCATGTTGTAACAAGTCGAGTAATACCGCTTGCATCGGTTGGCTTGAGTGTAAATCAGCGCCTTGTTTAACTCGCTCTAGTGCCGAGATCCATGCTTTAGGGCCACTCGCTAAACCTAAACGAATACCCGGTGTCGCAATCTTAGAATATGAACGCAGCACAATTGCATGTTCAGGACAGAAGCTCGATACCAAAGGTAATTCAGAGCCTGAAAAACGTAACTCACGGTAAGGAGCATCTTCAATCAGCGCAACATTATATTGCTGACATAACAGTGCTACTTTTTTACGTACTTCAAGTGACCAACATACACCGGTAGGATTATGAAAATCAGGTACCGCATAAAACATCTTAATCGTCTTATTCGCAAAACATTGCTCTAACTCTTGCAAATCAGGGCCATCTTCACGCTGCTGAATACTTTCAATGCTAGCCTGTGCTAATCCAAACACCTGTAAAGCACCTAAATAACTCGGTGCTTCCATTACCACTTTATCGCCAGCATCTAAAAAGGCACGGGCAATCAAATCTAGGCCTTGCTGCGAACCAGTACACACTAATGCATCTTGTTCATCAGACAACTGATAACATTCACGGAAGTAAGCTAGTAGCGGTGCATAGCCTGCTGTACTGCCGTATTGGAATAATTCTGCGCGGGTACTCAATTGCTGAATACTCTGTTCCATTAATGCTAATGGAAAGTGATCACCATCCGGTAACCCCCCCGCTAATGAAATGACATCTGCTGAGTTAGCGACACTCAAAATTTCTCTGATGTAAGATGGTTTAATTGCCTGTAATGATTTCGCTAACTGCATAGTTTATCTCTCTGGTTATTTTGGTTTTATTGGTATTAATATCTAACTTGACAGCTAATTTATAGTTTATTAGTTAACTTACCTGTTTAAGCTGATGAAAAAAGCATGAGTAAAATAAGACTTTCATCAATACTACGGATAAAAATTTGACATAGCATGTCCATTTATGCGCTTATAGATGTCCATTTATGCTTTTGTAAGATAACTAGACCGATGACAGCGCTTTTAAACCCATCTTCAAATCAGCAGACATCACGAATCAACGATGTACTCAACTTTATTCATAGTGATATCAGTGCAGAGTTACCCGCAAAGCAGCTTGCAGAAATTGCCGCTTACTCTGAACAACACTTCCATCGGGTATTTAAAAATGTTGTCGGTGAGTCTGTACATCAATACATTCGCCGTAGCCGGTTAGAGTTTGCGGCTAACCAATTAATGTTTGATCCTCGTAGTTCAGTCGTCACAGTAGCCACTAAATCAGGCTTTGCTTCAGTATCTTCTTTTAGCCGTGCATTTAAAGCCACTTTTGCCATGTCTCCAGGTGAATGGCGCAGTAAAGATTTAGCCACCAGCACCCCACCCTATTTACGCGATCCAGAAATTGCAGCCGCTTACTCACGTATTCAAAGCAGGATATTACCGCGCGTACAACTGATTGAATTACCGGAAAGACATGTCGCTTACGTTCGTCATCAAGGGTATGGTCGTTCTATTCGGCTTGCTTGGCAAACACTCATGGCATGGGCAAATGTAGAAGGTAGAAGTTACCAACAACAATTTGGCTTGCACCAATCAAATCCTGCGTTTGTCAGTTTAGAACAGTGCCGTTACGTCGCTTGTTTAGCGATAGATAAACCCTTGCTACGTCGTGGCACCGTGAATAGCATGGTGATCCCCGGCGGTTTGCATGCCGTGTTTAAGCTATCGGGAAAGTATGGTGAGTTACTACCGTATTTAAGTAAGATCATTGAGCAATGGTTACCATCATCAGGCTTTAAGATGCAATCGACACCCGCCTATGTACATTACCAGAAGAACCATTTTTTAGACGACGATGAGCAGTTCGAATTACAGTTTTGTTTACCGATATCGACCTTCTTTTAGTGTGCTTGTTTTAGTGCAGCTGTTTTGATAAAAAGAATTAAACGCTAGATAGCAAAAAGCCGGAACTTAAATGAATAAGTTCCGGCTTCTCTAAATAGATGGCGGAGGAGGAGAGATTTGAACTCTCGAGGAGCTATTAACCCCTGCTGGTTTTCAAGACCAGTGCATTCGGCCACTCTGCCACCCCTCCGCAGCAGGTTCGAATAATAGGGTAAACATCATTGTTTGTAAACATAGCTCACAGAATAAATCACAAATTCATTTCAGCCAGCTAAATATTCAACCAATCGTATGAAAAGGCAGCTATAGCAATAATGACTGTAGTTCTGATAATGAGCTTTAGGCATGGCTTTATCACTCAATACCAAGATCGACTAGAAATAAGGCGTAATGCATCGCAAGAAGTGAATGCCCAGATAGCAAAAAGCCGGAACCTAAATTAATAAGTTCCGGCTTCTCTAAATAGATGGCGGAGGAGGAGAGATTTGAACTCTCGAGGAGCTATTAACCCCTGCTGGTTTTCAAGACCAGTGCATTCGGCCACTCTGCCACCCCTCCGCAGCGAGATGAATAATAGAGGAACTTCAGTACCATGTAAATATGCGACACTGAATAAGCTAGAAATAGTGACATTCTTAAATACCCATGCTCAACTTGCAGACAAATAGTTGTTATTTGACTCGACATAACATATTTAACTATTCCAACACTCCCTTACTTCCCTTTATTTATCCATCGATGTCGCACCAATTTTATGGATAGAAATATCTGCACCATAATATTCAGATTCTTCATCGAGACGAATACCGACCAATTTATCGATCACACCATAGACAAGGAAGCCACCAACAAGTGCAACAACAGTACCCACGATAGTACCGACAACCTGAGCCATCATACTCACCCCACCAAGGCCGCCAAAAGCTTCACTACCAAATATGCCAGCAGCAATACCACCCCAAGCACCACAGAGTCCATGCAATGGCCAAACACCGAGTACATCATCAAACTTAGGAAATTTATTTTGCACTAAGATAAATACAGCAACAAACAAACCACCAGCGACACCACCAACAACCAGCGCGCCAATTGGATGCATGATATCAGAGCCTGCGCAGACAGCGACTAAGCCGGCTAAAGGACCATTATGAATAAAGCCAGGATCTTTATTACCGACCACCATAGCAACCAAGGTACCACCGACCATCGCCATTAAACTGTTAACCGCAACTAAACCAGAAATACCATCTAACGTTTGTGCCGACATGACATTAAAGCCAAACCAACCAACAGTTAAAACCCAAGAACCTAAGGCTAAGAAAGGAATGTTTGAAGGCGCGAACGCAATAACGCGACCATCACGGTAACGTCCCTGACGTGAGCCCAATACCATAATTGCAGCAAACGCGATCCAACCACCTACACTATGCACGACGACTGAACCAGCAAAATCATGAAATTGAGCGCCAAACGTGGCAGCTAACCAAGCTTGAAAATCATAGTTGCCATTCCAAATCATGCCTTCAAAGAAAGGATATACAAAACCGACAATCAGTACTGAAGCGATTAACATCGGGTAAAACTTAGCACGCTCAGCCACACCACCGGAAATAATCGCCGGTATTGCCGCAGCAAAGGTAAGTAAGAAGAAGAATTTAACTAATTCATAACCATTATTTTGTGTTAATTCATTGGCACTGGCAAAAAAATCCATGCCATAAGCAATTTGATAACCAACAAAAAAGTAAGCGAGTGTCGACATGGCAAAATCGGTCATGATCTTCACCAAGGCATTTACTTGGTTCTTATGACGAACAGTACCCACTTCCAAAAAGGCAAAACCTGCGTGCATGGCCAAAACCATGATTGCACCCAGTAAAATGAACATGGTGTTAGAGCTTTGCACTAACGTCTCTACTGCACTATTAACGTTTTCCAATTTTCAATCCCTCTTTTAGTATCAGCATCATCCAATATGCTGATATCTCATCCCTGTACGCACTAATAAAGCATAAGCAAACAAGACACATTGAATACACATCTTGATTACATTAATAATACATAAAGTAATTCTGATGTCTATATTTGATGTCGATGGCAGCGCTATCTGCTGGTGATAAGTAATTGAGCCTAACTGTATAAAAAGAAGAAGATAAAAAAAGAAAAAGGCGCCGATAAATGGCGCCTTTCATTAAACATAATACTAACTGTGAGCGATTAACTCATTTGTAGCAACAAGGTAAATACAAATACTGTCACCGCAAATGCAAAGCCATAGCTCAATACTTGCTGCCAATCACGACCACGCTTAACACCTAAATCATGTAAAGCATGAAAGATACGGTGCAAGGTGTGCCATAGCGGTAGCGAAATTAACACCAATATAATACCAGCGCCATACCAAGTGGTCGCAAAACCATGCAGGGTTTGGTAATTAAAGTTGCCTTGGTCTATGATCCCTAACGGGATTAGCAGCCCAGTAATTAAAATCATAACCGGTGTTAAAAACGCAGTTAACATGCCACCAGCACCAAACAATCCCCAAAATATCGGTTCATGCGATCGTACGTAGGTTTTCTTGTTCATTTCAGACATATTAGCTCCTTACACCATGATAACGAATAGACAAAAAACAGTCGCAGCAATGAAAGCCGCATAATGTCCAGAGACAATGAACTTGTCATCAAGCGCTTTACCTTTAATCCATAGATCAACCGCTTTAGGCGCTAAAGAAAACCACGTTATTGTATGATACAACGCAAGTGCTAGTGCCATAAAATGCACAATAATCGCAACAGGGCTTTGTAATGAGGTCATCCAGGCATTAAAAGCGACTTCACCTTGGCTTAATCGCAATACACCCCACGCCAGTATTAAACTATAAATCGTAATGAATACACTACTGCCTTCGCGGATCATGTATTTAGTATAAAAAAGTTGCTTCATCCACCAGTCAGTAGGTAGCTCTTGTATATAAGGTTTACGTTTGCTCATTGTTATTCCCCAGGTTTAAACATGCCAATTAGATAGTCTTTACTGCTCTCAACTTTCAATAGCTGAATGGCACCTGCAGGATCAACCCCTTTTGGACAAACCACAGAACAGTAACCAACAAACGTACAGCCCCAAACACCTTCTTCTTGATTAACAATTTTCATCCGTTCTGCTTTACCAGCATCACGGCTGTCACGGTTATAACGCGCAAGCAATGCAAGTGCAGCTGGACCGGTAAACTTCTTATCTAACGCATACTGCGGACACGCTGAATAACATAGGCCACAGTTAATACACATGGAGTACTTTTTATATTTATCCATTTGCTCTGGTGTTTGTTTATAAGCACCGTCAGATAAACATTTCTTTTCGTTTGATGCCGTTTTCTCAGGGATAATATAAGGCTTTATCTCTTCCAGCTTCTTAATGAAGTCATCCATCACGGCGACTAAGTCACGTTCAATCGGAAAGTTAGCCAACGGTTCTAAAGTAAGCGTCTTAGGGTAATAATCACGTAAGAATGCTTTACAGCCAAGCTTCGGAACACCATCAACCATCAAACCACAACTGCCGCAAATAGCCATACGACAAGACCAGCGGAAACTAATTGTGCTATCAAGATTATCTTTAATATATTGCAGCGCTTCTAACACTGACATATCTGCTTTGTAAGGCAGTTCAAAGGTTTGCATAAACGGTTTTTCATCCATCTCTGGACGGTAACGCTGAATATCAATTTTCATAGTTAGCTGAGTCATTATTTTGCCTCCTGCGCTAATTTCTCACCAGCAGCACCATACGCACGGACTGCAGGTTGGCTCTTAGTGATCTTAACTTCGCTATAATCAATTTTTGGTGCTTTGTCAGCTTGATAATAAGCCATTGAATGCTTCAAAAACTTGTCATCATCACGCGCTTCAAAGCCATCAATACGCTGATGTGAACCACGTGATTCTTGACGTAAAATAGCACTGTGCGCCATCGCCTCCGCGGTATCGAGTAGATAACCCAGTTCAATGGTATATAAGAAATCAGTATTGAATACACTCGACTTATCTTCGACCTTGACGTTTTTATAACGCAGTTTTAACTCGGCCAATTTATCAATGGTCTTTTGCATCGATTCTTGAGTACGGTAGATGCCCACGCCCGCTTCCATGCAATCGCCCATCTCTTGACGGATAACCGCTGACTTTTCACTACCATCACTGTGCAACAAATCATTCATGCGTTTAATCACCGCTTCAGTTTGTGCTTTTAGTGGTGCGATATCTTGATGTTGAGTATTTTTGGCATATTTAGCCGCTTCTTGCCCTGCTAACTGACCAAACACAGCCAGCTCAGTCAACGAATTAGAGCCTAAACGGTTAGCACCATGTAAGCCGACCGATGCACATTCACCAATAGCGTATAAACCAGCCAGTGAGGTCGCTGTTTTAGCATTCGTGGCAATACCGCCCATGGTGTAATGCACAGTTGGGCGTACAGGGATTGGTTCATGCACTGGATCAACACCAACATACGCTTTTGCCAATTCACGAATGAAAGGCAAGCGTTCATTGATTTTCTCTTCGCCTAAATGGCGTAAGTCTAGATAGACATAATCACCACGGTCGCCTTCAACAACACGACCTTTTTGCTGCTCTTGCCAGAAACATTGGCTCAGTTTGTCGCGTGGGCCAAGTTCCATGTATTTATTCTTGGTTTGGCCAACGGGCACTTCCGGTCCTAAACCATAATCTTGCAGGTAACGATAACCGTCTTTATTAACTAAAATACCGCCTTCACCACGACAACCTTCGGTCATTAAAATACCGCTGCCAGGTAAACCTGTCGGGTGGTATTGTACAAATTCCATATCACGCAGTGCGATACCATGGCGATAAGCCAGTGACATACCATCACCGGTAACAATGCCGCCGTTAGTATTGTAGCTATATACACGGCCTGCACCACCAGTTGCCATGATCACCGATTTAGCTTGGATCAGTTTGATTTCACCTTCAGCGATATCAAGAATAACAACACCCTGTATCTTGCCATCTTCAACAATTAAATCTAAACAAAAGTGTTCATCAAAACGGGTGATTTTAGGATGCTGAACCGAGGTCTGAAACAGCGTATGGAGAATATGAAAGCCGCTTTTATCTGCTGCAAACCACGTACGCTCTATTTTCATGCCACCAAATGCACGCACATTGATCGAACCGTCAGGTTTACGACTCCATGGACAACCCCAATGCTCTAACTGGGTAAGCTGTTTCGCTGCGTTTTCGACGAAGTATTCAACTACATCTTGGTCACATAACCAGTCGCCACCCGACACCGTATCGTTAAAGTGATTATCTAAAGAGTCATGGTCTTGTGCAACGCCAGCCGCGCCACCTTCCGCCGCAACAGTATGGCTACGCATTGGATAGACTTTCGAAATCAGCGCAATATCCAGCTCGGGATTATTTTCCGCTATTTCTATCGCAGCGCGTAAACCAGAACCACCAGCGCCAATAATGGCAACATCTGTTTGAATTATTTTAAATTTATGCATTTTCACCCACATCAAAATTGATGAACCTTGAATTTTCAAGATTATTCTAATTGCGAATAACGCATCGACTTGGCATCTGCTTTACCAGATGATTAAGCCGCGCGTTATGTTATTTTTGTTATTATTTTAGTTTTTATCTTTGCTTTTATTTTCGGCTAACTTGGTCAAAACCCGCATTAATAACTGAATCCGCGGTTCAATTGATTCAAGTAACAAATATTCATCTGCACTATGGAAACCAGCACCGATTGGTCCTAAACCATCTAATGTTGGCACTCCTAAAATGGCAGTATTATTGGCATCCGAGCCACCGCCAGCTTCTTTCCAATTAATCTTAATTGCTAATTCTTGCGCTGATTCCTCAACGAGTGTCATCAACGCTTGTGTTTGCTCAGTCGGCACCATTGAAGGTTTGTAAGCTTCACGCGCTAATTCAACCGATACACCGTCAACGAATGGCGTTTGCGTCATGCCATTTAAAGCCGTATCAACATGGTCGTATTCAGCGTTATCCCAAAATCGAACATCGACGATAGCCGTTGCAAAATCAGGTACAATATTCGCGCCCGCACCACCAGCAACAACACCGACATTTAACGTGGTGCCCGACTCAAAATTAGTCATTGCGTTGGTTGCTAAGATCCAATTCGCCATTTCAGTAATGGCACTGCGACCGTTCTCTGGTTCATTACCAGCATGCGCCGCTTTACCTTTAAAGGTCATTTTATAACGCGCCATCCCTTTCCGTGCTTTAACTAAACCACCGTCTGCGCGTGCAGCTTCGGCAACCAAGACATGCTTAGCTTGTTTGGCTGTTGCTTGGATCCAGTCAACAGAATATAGCGACCCCGTTTCTTCATCAGGATTCATACATACACAAATCGACAATTCATCCAGTACCGATTGGTCAATATGACGTAATGCGTAAACCACATTCAGTAAGCCAGACTTCATATCAGACACACCTGGACCATACGCTTTGGTCTCATCGGTCGTCATCGGACGTTCAGCTACAGTACCAACAGGAAAAACCGTATCCATATGGCCAAGCAACAGCACATCGATATGTTCAGCGTCTGGTTTATTACGCACTTCAAGACCAATACCCGCTTTGCCGCAATCAATCTGTTTAATAGACCAACCGTTCATTGCCGCATATTTCGCTGTCATTTCTTTAGCAATAAACGCAATACCGTCAACAGTGTAAGTACCGCAATCAACATTAATAAGTGGGCGTAATTCTTCTAAATAATCAGTTAAAGACAAATTCATTTTATACCTCTTAAAGAATAACATTCATGACTAACATCGCACCAAATGCATTCAATACTGAAATCGCGATCATGACAGGGATGTAACGGCCTTCAGTTCCAATCGGTCCCATAATGCGGCCCATGTACTGCACTTGAGAGCCCATCAAATAAATAGCCGGTGCAAGAATTGCAATATGAGCACCATTCAAAATACCTTGGTCAAATAAAGTGATAACGACACCTACAGCCCCGCCCATCGACATCCAGGCACCAATTAATACCGCAGCAGCTTCACCTGGTAGACCAAAGACCGCCATTATCGGAGAAAATACCGAGCCCATTAAGGCAAGAGCTCCCGTGATCTGTAATGCTTTAATTATCACGAAGGCCATCAATACATTTGGTACCGTAGAAGTCGTTGCAATGACCCAGCCTTTTTTAGCGCCTTCAACGAAGATGTCTGTGACCATAGGTTTTTTTGCTGTTACGTTGCTCATTACACTGTCTCCTCAAGCATTTTTTTGTCGTTGTCTTTAGTACTGCCTTCCTTGCCTTCGGTAATATTCAAATAAATACGGAATAGGTTTGCGCCAACAAATTTGAAGGCGAACATCACGATAACGGCAAGACCAATAGAAGAAGGTACAGCTGTAGATCCGTCTGGGTTTGTTAAGGTAAATAGCACTGCGCCTGAAGAGAAGAAATTCACAATGGCTGCACCAGCTGTAAACTGGAACATCGTAAAGACATCGGTTTCACGCTTGGTTAAATGTTTTTCATCTTTTAACTGGCGTGTCATTGCTGCACCCGCATCGGTACTTTGCAGTGAGGCGATAAGTGCGAGGCCAGAGTTCCCAGGGATCCCCATTAACGGGCGTAAAAGCGGTGTTAATAATTTACGTGCGGCATTAAGCGCACCGTAATGCTCAAGTACATTAATCATACCTAGCGCAAACATGACTGTTGGGATCAGTGTTAACGCAAAAATAAAACCGTCACGCGCACCACTGCCCCCTTTTCCACGCAGTGAAGTTGTTGCGACTTCGACACCATCTGCAGTGTCTGATACTGAATATGCCACTTTACCGAAAGAACCATTAAGGGTGGTGAAATCAAATACGCCATACCATTCGTTAGATTTCATCAGACCAGAGAAAAAGACAATTGCAAAAACAAGCGCAATATATCCACCGATCTTCACTTTAGGAGCACTGGCGATTGGTTCAGTCATAAACACCTCTATATAATTGTCAGACAAGGGCAAAATTTGCCGAATAACCGGATAACCATTTAGGGGTATTCTGAATGAGTTGTGATTAAAAGAATTGATTTGAATCAACAAAAACAACTAAATAGAATCAAGGCGTTAATAGGTGCTATATTTTGTGATCAGGCTTTAATTGCAGCTTTATATATTGCAATAACTCGAATATTTAAGGAAATAATCGGTAACTTGCAGGATTGATAACGATAAACAACTTTAGCTATGTATTGTTTAATGAAACCGCTATTTCACTCTATCAATTCAATATTAGGTAGGAGGATATTTCATTTTTAACGAAGAATGGCATTTAATAAGGGAGTCACTACCCCGTCTAAAAAACGAGCAGTGGAAAGATCGTCAACGTTTTTCAAGTAAAGGCTGGCCTGCTAGCAAAGGTGCTAAAAAATGCTAAAAAGCACTAAACGACAATGTCAGTTTAGTGCTTTCAATATATTAACTAACCGTATTATTTTTCAACTTTATCGAGCTGCGTTGCGCAAGTCGATGACCAAGAATGGCCTGAAAGCACCAACAATCCTGCAAGAATACCTAAGTTTTTAATGAAGTTTTGCATTTCATGCGCCCCTTCAAGACCCGCTAAGTTCCAGAAATCATGTAAGTTCACATTAATCACTAATACCAAGCCAGCCAATAATAACGCAACAATCGCAGTATAACGATTGGCAATCAGTAAGAGCGCAGCCACAATCTGAAATACGCCTGCAGCAGCAAGTAATACAGGTACGAATGGCATGTTATGTTTTTCCATTAAGCCGATGTGCATATCCCAAGATACAAACTTCATGATGCCAGGAATTAAAAAGTACAGCGCCAATAAGATACGACCAGCGGTTAATAACATCTTATCCATCTTATGCTTCACCCTTTACGCTCAATTGTACATCGATATTACCGCGAACCGCATTTGAATAAGGGCAAACTTGATGTGCTGTTGCAACTAACTGTTCAGCGTCTGCTTGTGGTAACGCAAGCTCAATGGCAAGGCTAACTGTTAATGCAAATCCACCCGTTGCGTTAGGACTAATACCTACTTCAGCTGATACCGGGGCAGCGCTAAGTTTAAGTTTCATTTCGCGCGCTACATGCAAAATAGCATTCGAGAAACACGCTGCATAACCAGCTGCAAATAGCTGCTCTGGATTTGTTGCTTCACCCGTTCCACCCATTGCTTTTGGGTAACTTAATGCTAACGATAACATGCCGTCATCTGTTGCTACTTGACCGTTACGACCCGCTGATGCTGTTGCAGTTGTTGTATATAGTGTAGTCATCATTCATCCCTATCGATAAGTTATAAAGCCTGTTCTAAAACGGCTCTAAAATAAGCTTTAAAACAACGCAATTTAGATTGCACACAACTCAATTGCGTTTACTATAGCCCTGATAACTTCCAATTACAACTAGATTGTGTGCAACATATTTGTTATTGGAAATACCGTTGGATAATTTAGATAATAAAAAGCCCGAACATGACAGGCATGTTCGGGCTGATATAGTCGAGCCGATACTATTTAGCAGATACAATCAAAACAAATATTATAGACTGGCTACGTGCTCAAGCAATTGCTGGTTATTAGCAACTGCAACTAAGCGACCTTGGTTATAAAAAGCAACGTCATTATTCGCTAAACGTTTACCCGTTATTGATTGCTCACTACCGTCTAAATACGCTACTTGTAATAGCAAACTGTCATCATCAAGTACTGACATTGAAGTTGATTTCACCGATACTTGTAAGTCTTTCAATGGCGCACTGCGTAATGAAGGATCGATATCATCATTCACCTTCATCCATGCTTCAACTGGCGTATCGGCAACTGCGGGGCCTTTTTTAGTGATAGGGTTAGTACCAGTCCAAAACTCAATGCTGTTAATCACCATCAAATCGACTAATGACGTAACGCCATACACAGGTGCTGCCAAAACATAGATCCCTGCACGGCCATAACGGTTATCAACGGCTTTTAAATTTACGCCCATCGCTAGTTGCGTCAGACCCATTTGACCAATACAACCGGTTAACCCAGATAGTGATGCTGCGATAACCGTTGCACAAATCAATTTTTTCATTTTCATTTTACTTTCCATTCGCTATTTTAATAAACATTACGTTAATAAATACGAACGGTTTCAAGGTCGTATTTATTATTTTTCCTGAGCCGTAAATTGCCCTAAAGCAACGCCGGTATTACTGTATAAAGTTAATGTCTTATCAATCACTTTATAATTATCAGTTGCTGATAATGCGGTTAAAAACTGTGTTTCCAAATTCATTTGTTGAAAGCACATTTTCTTTGTTGTAGCCAACTCTGTCAGGCTAACGTGACTTGTAAGTACATCATAACGACCACTAAAACGGTTACAGCCAGCAAAACCAACCACTTTGTTATCATCTTGAGTGAACATAAGATTAGGATGCTGTTGAGTTACATCCGCACTGATCGCTTGTGTCCCTAACATCGACAACTGCCACTGCGTATCAATCAAGCTTACTTGGCCGTCATTTTTTGCTTCGCTGCGAACTTGCGACACTAAAATTTCAGTTGGTTTTGCGCCAGAATTAGCAAATGCATCAACCTGCTCTGTATTGGTAAACAATAACTGGCCATCGAGCGTGATTTGCGCACGTAAAGCATAACGATGTTGCGGCTTAATGAGTGCTTCGTTATAGCTTAAATCGAGCTGATACGGGGGAGCACTCGCGGCTGTAATAGTCTGCTTAGCGATAACTTCAGCGGCAATATCCATTTTAGACACATCTTCTAAAATCAAACTCACTTGTGCGCCTGGTGGTAAGGCAATACGCTGTAAATAAAATACGTTGGCAGTTAATGTTTGTTGCTTAAGCGTCACCGCTTGCTCTACTTTAGCTGTTTGTTGAGCAGTCGTTACACAGCCACCTAAACTGATTAATAACCCCGTAATGACAGCTGCAGTCAAAGCCGTTTTACGATTTAGTCTATGTATATTTTTTTGCATGTAAATAGCTACCTTTAAAGAGTTTTTTGCACTTATTACTGGATTCAATATCACACTATCGAGATTAGAGTGAACCGCATCAATTAGCAAATGATAAAACACGTCAAGATATAAAATTAATTAGACGAGATCAGGTTAAAGGTCGGGGTAAAACCAGAAACGGCATAATACACAATAAAATAAACCATACAATAGCACTAAGTATTATCAATGGGTAAAACCGAGATTATTTCAGTATAATACTCGGTCAGATCAAATTAAGCCGCATGACAGCAAAGGCTCTCAAGACAGAAAGGCGCTTACGGTGCTACTGGCGTAGCTGATTTAGGTATAGAGGGCTTAGATACCGAAGGTTTAGCTGGTGCTGTCGATGCAGCTGGCGTCTTCACCTCTTCTACAAAAGGTTCTGCGTTAACCACAGCCGCAGGAGCCTGCGGAATAGCCTTCACCATTAATTCAAATAACTGCCCAGAAAGCTTATCTAAACTAGGTAAATTTAACGTCGCTGAATATAAAGGTTTGCCATCATTTTCAATTCGAGCTCGAACGACATACTCGCCGCTACTGTCAAACGCAGCAGGATCATACTGCAGAGAAATATTATAAGGCGGTTGCGTCGTCGCAGCGATAGTCTTTTGTCCCAGCATTGAACGGCTAATATCAGCTTGGGAAACATCTTCTAGCGTCACAGTAATCGTAGATGATGGCGGTAACGTTGAGCGCTCTAAATAAATAACCCGCACTTCTAAATGCTTCTTCTTCGGCGCCATCACGACCGTATTGACCTGATCTTCAAATACGACGCCCCATACCGGAATATCTTTGATCTGCATAGGCGTGACTTTTAACGGGTTTTGCTCAAGCAGCGTAAAGTTAGCCGTTTTGCCCACAACAATAGACCCGATTGTTTCTTCCAGTCTTAACGTATAAGCGGCATTAATGGTAATGGCTTGCATCGCTTGATAAGCAGTAATACGCTCACCTTGTGACACCTTCTTGCCTGTAGATGTAATTCGGTTAACAGCCGTCCACGCTAATGTTAATGGTTCCATGGGTGCCATTGAAAAATCAGAATGGAATGACACGGGAATGTTCTTTTTCATTAAGCTGTTAACACGTACCAAATTTTCTGCACGTTTACTGCCTAGCCCGACTTCCGCGTACTTATCCGCTAGCGCCCATAAGTAATAAGGGTTTACCGATGCATCAATGTTCAACACAGCTAACTGCTTGACCTGTTCAGGGGTAAAGTAGCCCATGTGATGTAGCGTCAATCGATGGTCTTCACGTGCAAGTCGAGCTTGATCGGCTTTGTTAAAGTCCAATACCTGCTGGATCCCCAGATCACCATTGGCATGAACGTGGATTTGATAACCGTTATCCCAATAAAAGCTTAGCTGCTGCTGAAATACATCCAACGGCGTCATCCACTCACCTTCATGACCATCCAGATAACCGTCTTTCATCTGCATTAGCTGAGAATAAATAGCACCATCGGAAAACAGTTTAACCTGCTTAGGTAAAAACTTAATGTTATCGGTATTGTATTCACTTTCTAAGGTTTCAATGAAATCTAACGCTTTCTGATTACTCAGGCCCTTGGCATTATATAAATAACTGCCGCTTGGGATCAGGAATACATCGTAAGGGGGTTTTTGGTCCATTTCAGATTTGAGCAGTTTATATTCCAACTCAAAATTAGAGCTTGGAAAACCGGGTTCCGCAATGGTCGTAATACCGTTTTTAAGCACCAGTTGAGACATGATTTTCAACCCGAGTTTATAACTTTCAGGGTTAATTAAATCTGCTGAAATTTTAGGGACTAATGCTAACCAACCGCCTTCATAAAAATGACCTTTTTCCCAATCAACTTGTGGGTTGTCAGCAAAGTCCGCCTTTTTAAGACCAAACTTCTTTATCGCAGCATCGTTTAAGAATACTTCATGGAAAGAACGGTGGATGATCGCGACAGGTTTATCGGGTGACAATTCATTTAATATTTGACGCGTTAATTCACCATGCCAAAGCTGGTGATAACCCCAAACAAAGAACACCTTATCTTCTTCAGCATTGGCTTCAATTGATTGCTTTAAACGCTCGAGATAAGCAAAATGCCCAGAGGCGCCCTTTTTAACTTCGTTCGGTAGTACCCAATCATAAGGTGCAATAATCTCATTAGGTAGCATGATCGCGGCAATAGAAGGATGTACGTGCGGTTCGATAAAACCCGGGAGCATGGTTTTGCCGCTAATATTAATTAGCCTGGTATTATCGCCACTGAATTTCATCGCTTCAATTTTGGTACCGGCAAAGATGATCTTGGTATCTTTAGTCGCAACGGCTTCAACATAATTTGGTAGCGCGTCAGCCATTGTTAGAATATCACCGCCAAAATAAATCGCGTCGGCAATAACCTCCACAGCTTTTATAGTCGGTGCCTTGATAACTTGGTTTTCACTTACTGGAGTGGCAGTTGTCAGCGCGTTCGAGGCTGTATTTAAGTCGCTATTCAAATCTGAATTTAAGTCTGTATTTAAGCCAGCAGTCGTCTCAGCTTTGGTCGTCGCCGTGGCATTAACTTGTAGACTAAATAATAGAGCGCACAATAGCGTTATTTGCATAAAGTACTGCACAAACAATTGCACAAAAACAGAAAACGATTGAATAGGGCTAGTTAAGCCTTGAGTGGACATTATGTCACTCCCTTTAAACTCAGTGAAAGTTGGCATAAAATAACATATCAGTCACTATAAAACCATAAAATCACCGTGAGTACCGGGCTGTTAACCCGCAGCTTTTATTAATTCATGCTCACTTTGAGCGATAAACTTACCAATTTCTGCGTATGCTTCATCAGCCTCTTCTAAATCAAATAGATGCCATACATGGAGCATATTAGACCACGTTTGCAAACGTACATCAGAGCCTTGCGAGCGGGCTTTATTGGTATAACGACGTGAGTCATCAACCATCATTTCTGTATCACTGGCTTGGATCAAGATCGGTGGTAAGTCAGATAAATTGGCAAAAATGGGCGATATTTCAGGATCTCGAGGATTCATGCGGAACAAGATAGCGACCCAAATAAGCAGCATGAATTGTGGAAAGTGATGAAACTTACCCATTAACGGGTTTAATAAAAAGTCCGTTTTAGCATTATAGCTCAAACTGCCATAACTAAAGGTACTATCAATACAAGGACATATTGCAATCGCGGCATCAACCTGGCGGAGATCTTGGTGTTTAAGCCAACCAATCAATGCGAGCGTTAAATTGCCACCCGCAGAATCACCCGCAGCATAAATACGATGACATGCTTGCTGATTATAAGGGTTATGCGCTAATAGCCATTGGTAGGCATGACGACAATCTTGAATACCTTGAGCACGTTTGCCATCAGGGAGCATGTCATAATTAACAGCAAACACAGCAACACCGAGCTCGCGAGATAAACGTTCAGTAACAACCCGGTGACTCTTTGCACTGCCCACAGCAAAACCGCCACCATGGATATAGAGCAAGCGTTTGTTCACATCGCTATTTTTACTGATCACCCACTCCCCGACTACCTTCTGCTCATTAAAGAACGTGGAGACAGGGATAATTTCACAATCTAATTCTACATCCCCTAGGCGATCGATATTTTGACGTAAGGCATATAGATATTTACTTGGTTTAATAAAGTTGATTGGCTCTTGAATGCTCTCGATAAGTTCTAATGCTTGCGGGTATTTATAGGATGGCGTGGGACGATAAAACGTCGCGCTTAAATCAGTGCTATCGTACTGGCGCAGATCGTCTCCATACAAGTTACGAATAACTAACATAAACACGACGAAGGCAATAGCAATAATCAAAAACCACATATAGTGATAACTCCCAGAGATAGTATGAGTAATTCGACAGAGACTAAGCTATAACAATATCATCCTCAAAACACAAATATCAACGGCTA
Organism: Moritella sp. F3; assembly: GCF_015082335.1. Lineage (NCBI taxonomy): Bacteria > Pseudomonadati > Pseudomonadota > Gammaproteobacteria > Alteromonadales > Moritellaceae > Moritella > Moritella sp. F3. The sequence goes on from NZ_BLRL01000019.1 coordinate 38,350, forward strand.
AACATAAAATAAACAAGGGCTAAAGCCAAATACCCACATAAGAATATGAAGGTATATCACAAGTCCAAATAAAACTCAGCGGGCATTTGTTTAATATGACTAGACCATTAATTTAATATAACCAGGTCATCAATTTGAACATTCGCCGTAGGCTGTCTATCCACCGTCATTAAGCTTGCTTGTTGTTCATACAGTTTTGTTACTTCCACCTGGCTACTGCTATTCGTTTCTTTTTTACGATTAATACCAAACTGATCAACATAACTGCCCGTATGTTTAATCAAAAATCGGTCGCCTAATTTCAGGCCATTGTTACGGCCAATATTAATATTCACCTCATTACCATCAACCGCAATCACACGCGCTTCAACCGATTTACACTGTAAACTCGCATCTAAATCAAACAAAACATCGTCAATTATCCGTTGTAGAGAGGCACCAAATTCAGAACGCCAAAACTTTAACGTATCGGTATCGATAATACGGTGTTTCGCAAATTCCCACTTCGTCACTTTACTGTAGTTACGATCAAATAATAGGCTGCCGTTAAAACCATCGAATACCTGTACATTCAAACGGAAATTACGTTCTGGTAAATCATCAGCTAATATTTTAGCGAAACCATTAACAGACGGTTTAAAGGTAGATATATCGGTAATAGAGCCTAAAATAATGTATTGGCTATCTGCTGATTTACTAATTTGTTTCACTTCATGTGATGTCAGATTCCCACGTAACGGCAAAGAACTGCCGCTAAAGCCAATATTTTGATTAATAAACTCTCGCGCATCAAAAGTTTGACTGTTTTTACGCAGACTTTGATACAACAAGCGACTGAATGATTCATTAATATTGTAGATACCGCCATAACTGGCTTGTTCACGGTGGCGTATATTAAAGCGTAATAACGAGACTGACTTCTGATAACCAGCGCTTAAACATTTATTACGGTCAGCAACAATATCCGTGATCACTTGTACCGTGATTTTATCGAGTTTAATCGATTCACTTTTTAAACGAATATCCCTGACTTCTCCATCCATACGGACTTGAAATCTATCAGATAGTATTTTTCCGCCATTGAAAGACTGTAAACTTGAAACCGATGCTCCGGCATATAATAGTGCTTGTTTCAAGGCATTACGCACCGCTAATTCACGTGCAATATCGACATCATTGTCAATAATAATCGCTTCGCCCTCAACCTCATACCACTCAGCATGTAAGGTAAACGAGCAGCAAACCAATAATAGTAACAGCAGTTTTTTCATTTTTTAATCGCATATGAATTCTGGAGATGTGTATTTTAAAAGCAACATTTGTACCAGATCAATTTTTTTCGAATATAAAACAACATCTAGGTTAAATTATGGCATAAAAGCGGTATCATTATAAAAATGAAGCGGCAATGATATTCTGGCAAGTTAATTGCTTGTATTTATACATTGGTCACACATATAACCAGACCTAGACGATTAAAGGCATGCCTTTTATTATCACGTAATAATGTAAATGTAGGAATGAATATGAAGCGTTTTTTACTACCGTCATTAGCGGTTGTGTTGACTTCAGCATGTACTGTAATTGAAGAACCTAGTCACGTATTATTAACGGGTGCAAATACCAAAGTGCAACCTGTAGTTATCAAGCAGATTATTGTACAGCCTGTTTATCAGCCAAATGGCCGAAATTCAAACATGGCACAGAGTATGCTTACTAAAGAACAGTACAACAATATATTTAGAAGTCCTTATACCTACCCTTACCGCCGTGACGTTTCAGCCAGCGGTAAATAACGGTTTAACGACAATAATTAAAGCACTTAAGGAAGTAATATGAAAAAGGCAGTCATAGCTATCAGCCTAATTACCCTACTCACTGGTTGCGCATTAAAACAGCCCGTACAACCAGAAGAAGAGAAGGATACACCGCCTCACTCTACATGGGATGGTAATTCTTATGAACCAAAGTATCCAAGAAGTCTGTTACCAAACCAACCGATAAACTACACACAAGAACTCAGTTTTATCGTACGTGGTTTAGCGGATCAGCTGATCGTCAATGATTTGTCTATTATCCCGAACAATGAACCGATTGCCGTCACTTCCTTTGTAAATCTTGACGATCTATCGACAACCAATTGGCTCGGCCAAACGTTGTCAGAATCGTTCATACACGAATTAACAATCCGTCGAATTCCGGTTATTGATTATAAGACAACGGGAACAATCAGCGTAACAGGTCAAGGTGACTTTGTGTTTACACGTGATTGGAAAAAACTACGCGGTCAATTACCAGTATCTCGTATCCTAACAGGTACCATGTCGCGTAACAGCGAAGGCGTAATTGTGAATATGCGTGTGATTAATATGGAATCAGGTTTTGTTGAATCTACCTCTCAGGGTATCATTCCTAACCATTTAGTCATTGGTGGTTCAAATAGTATGGGGCCGCTCGAAGGTCGTGGCCGTTATATTTATCGTACCGGTACAGCACCTTCAGTTAAAATTACTAATTAAGGTTTATCAATGAAATATCTACGTTTACTGATACTTGCAACTCTGGTTAGTTTAACAGGCTGTTCACTATTAGAAAAAAATACGGTTTATGATATCAAAGAACCAAAATCATTCCCTGTGCTTAAAGCCGTTGGCTATGCAGCTTTAAGTTCGCAGCCGGGCAATAGTGACAGTGAACGTATGCTTAATGCGATGCGCGCCTCTAAATTAGATGCTTATCGTGAATTAGCAGAGCAAGTCAGTGGACAAGAGATTTACAGTGATAGCAATTATAAATCACGTTCACTGCAAGGTGAGTCAATCGAAGCATCGGTATCGGGTATTATCCGCGGTGCACGTGTAGTTCAGACTTACCCTGTTAATGACGATGTATATGCTACAGAGTTAGAACTCGACTTTAAACGTGTTTTTGAGCTATATGAAAACACCTCATCGATGCCAACGCGTGTGCGAAAGACTCGTTATTAAGCACGATTGATAAAACCGAGTTAGCTTATTTACTGTCAGTGAATAGCTAACTCGGTATTATTTCAATGTCCTCTCATATCCAATCAGCACTCAATCAGCGTAACATTAAGTCCACTGAATACAATACACCCCACAATAATACCGCTATCGACGTTTGTGCCAACTGCGTATTTAATTGCTTGCCATCACGCTGATATATCGCGATGCACAAGGCTAATTGCACTGGCAGTACCAACAACATCGTTAGCCCTTGGTAACGATCAAGTAGTAGTAAAAATGACGGTAATAACAGCGTAATACAATACAGGTGCTTACTGGTTTTTACGCCTAAACGCGTTGCGAGGGTAAATTTTTGTGCGCGGCGGTCTGATGCAACATCACGAATGTTATTCACCAGCATAATTGCCACAACTAACAGGCCCACTTGGCTAGCTGGAATAAAAACATCAATAATCAGCACTTGAGTTTGTAAGTAGTAACTACCGACAACCGCCAACCAACCAAAATAAAGAAAAACAGCGACTTCACCCAACCCATGTGACGCTAATGGACGTGGGCCACCACTATAAACATACACACCTAATAGCGATAATAAGCCCAATACAACGTAGACCCAGCCGCCAACATAAATAAGATAGCAACCACTGACTATAGCTAATAAGCACATGAATATAATACCAAGGCGTAAATGCGAGGCTGATATAAGGCCTTTTTGTAGCGCGCGATCAGGACCTAATCGATCATCACCATCAACACCACTTTTACCATCAAAATAATCATTAGAAAGATTCACTGCAATTTGTAATGCCATACAACAAATCATACATAATGTGGCGATATAAACACTAAAGTGAGCAGGAGAATCGAACCAAGCGAGCGTTTGCCCCAGCAGAATTACTGCGAGAGCCACCAGCAGTGTTTTTGGACGAGTAACAAGAAACCAAGAAGATAAAGTAGTCATAACATTTAACAACATAAAACAAGAGATGGAATCAGGATAAAATACCTCTTTAGTAATGTCCATAGATATTGCGGGTATAAAAAAGGTCACTCCAAATGGAATGACCTAAGACAATATTCTCGGTACTATTTATTAGTTAAGTTATCAAGTTAACATGTCTGATTAGTTAGCAACAACTAACTCTCTTTTTAAAATATTATCGTATGTTTCAAAACGACGCTTAATCTCGCGGATATAATGCACAGGCTCTTGACCACGAACGTAACCGTAGCGCGCCTTGGCTGCATATTTAGATTGAGACAGCAACAACATCGCTCTTTCTACGTTGTTAAACCACACATCGTCACGCCAGCCTTTCTGTTTAGCTAATCGCATCGCATCACGAACATGACCAGCACCCGCGTTATAAGACGCTAACGTAAACCAAAGCAATTGGTCTTCCTGTACTTCATCTTTACGCATACGCTCTCGTACCCAGTTCATATAACGAACACCGGCTTTAATCCCTTGCTCTGGCTCATGCACATTACTGATCCCAAGCTCTTTCGCCGTACGCGGCATCAATTGGAATAAACCTTTTGCACCCGCCATTGACTTAGCTTTTGGATTAAAACGGCTTTCTTGATGCATTTGCGCGACTAATAAACGCCAGTCAAAGCCATATTGGTTGGCATATTTTTTAACAATATCATCATAAGGTGACAATACACCTGAGTTATTTTGGCGTACGTAATCTTTATAGTGGGTATCTAAACGTTTTTGATTTTTAAAGTATTTATTGTAAATAACATTATAAAACAAACCTTTGTAGTGCTTCTTAATAAAGGCATTGGATTTAGCTAATAACTTATCATTACCCGACGCGAACGCCCAGCTTTGTGATTTAGGTGCACCTAACGCTATTAACGATTGAATATCATCACGAAAAGTCATTTCAAGATCAACGATATGACTATCTGCAATGGTCATTTCATATTCTCTTTCACCGACCTTATCAATGATTAACTCGGTTTCTTGATTTTCAGGCACTGCAACTAAATTAATATTATCGACCGTTTTCTGTAATGCTGTCGCACTTTCCCAATACGAGCTCGATGGTCTAATATAAATATTACTATTCGCCAGTTCTGCTTCAGATTCTATTTCAGCGCGATCTTTATGTGCGATCACAAGTTCTGACGCGTAATGATAAGGGCGTGAAAAAGCAATACCCTTCTTTCGTCTCTGCACTGTCGGCGTTAAAAATCCTAATGCGATATCGGCTTTATCTTCAAGTAAATAATCAAGTAAAGCGACATTATTCGGCGCCACAATTATTTCATAACGTAACTTATGTTCTTTGGCAAAACGTTTGGCCAGTTCATAATGAAAACCAAGCAGTTCGCCACGCCAAATATAATAAGAAGAAAGGTTGTTACGTAATACAAAGCGCACTGTTTTGGTTTCTTGAATCTTTTGCCATTGCGACTTATAACGATGTTTTGATTTTGGCGTCGTTTTAGCAATCAGGTTTTGGGCTTTTAGAAATGCATTTAAGTCATTTAGCAGTGACTTATTGCTCGGCGCAACGCCCCAACCAAGATAACGCGTTGCACTCGCCTGTAGGCTCATTTTTATGTCATCACGATAAGCACTTGCAGAGTTAATCAAGTTTTTATCTTGAATGGTTATATCGAATTCACCGCTGGCTAACTTATCGTATAATGCTTCATGACTAATGGCGCTATCGACTAAACGGATCTTAAGTTGGGGGTATACCTTTTGTAACCCTAACGCCGTTGACTCGTAGCTCTTGCCTCTTTGAATCACGATCTCGCGCCCATTTAAATCTTTACCCGTTTTTAAAATTTTGCTTTGACTGCCCATCACTAGATATTCTTTAGTCAGCATATAAGGCTTGGTAAAGCTGACTAATTTCGCTCTTTCACGGGTCTTCGTTAAATTCGCGGCAATCACGTCGCCTTTACCAGCTAATAGCATAGGAATAAGATCAACAAACTTTTTAACGCGAATTTTTTCTAGCTTTAAATTCTTTTCGTCAGCAAATTGTTGTAAATATTCTAATTCTATATTTTGTGGGTGGCCTCTACGAGGGAAAATAATTTCACCACCAGCCCAAGTTAATACACGTAAAACATCCTGATTAGGTACGCTAGCGGCAGCAATAGGAGTCGCAGCGATAAGCGGAGTACTAGGCAGAGAGGTAGTAGACTGAACTGTCACGTTTTGAGCTAATATCGCCTTTGGTCCTGCGACGGCACTCCACTGAAGAGACACAATAAACGTATCTAGAATAAGTATCGTGAGCAACACGAAATATACTTTTTTGGCTGTCGGGCTGATTAAAATTTTATACATTACATTCCTTTATAATGTTTATAATACATCTCGTTATAAACCTACAGTACAACTCGAGTATTTTACGGCTATCTGATTATGTTACTATCAATATCCAAATCTACTCTATATAGGGCTCTACTTATGCTTATTTCTTTTTTCGTTGGTATTACTTTAGTTGTGTATATTAAGCAAAAAGCGCTTAAACCACATTCACATGACACAATAATGATGTTAATTAGCGATGGCTATAAGGCACTATACGGTGACATTAAAAAGCTCATGAAATAATTACATATTAATAACGGAATCGTCAACAGTATCCACGATTGGTTAAATAAAGCGCACTGAATAGATTCAATAGCTGTTAAAAACACAGTGAAAAGTCGATAAAACTAAAGATTTCTCAAGATAAAGCACGAATGGCTTTACATTTATATTATGGCCGATAAACTGACGTCTCTCAACTGTACTAACTGTCGCTTAATTCGCAACAGATTATGCTCCACATCACGATACAGAAAGCAGAGGACGTCAATTTTGAGTAATACTGAATCATTAGATACCCCCACTTTAGGCCAGAAATTATGGTTTAACTTACCCCTTTGGCAAAAAATTGTTATTGGTATGATCCTCGGTATTACCGTCGGGATTATCTTCGGTGAAGACGCCGAGATCTTAAAACCAATTGGGTCGTTATTTGTAAACACCATTAAAATGTTGATTGTGCCTTTAGTGTTCTGTTCAATCATTGTCGGTATTACCTCAATGCAAGATACCAGTAAAATGGGTCGCATTGGTTTTAAAGCGGTGTTGTTTTATCTACTCTCAACAGCTGTAGCAATCTCGATAGGTCTCCTATTAGGTAATCTATTGCAACCAGGATCAGGTTTAGAACTTGTCGCTCAACAAGCTGAAGCAGCAAAAGCTACCCCATCATTGGCAGACACCTTAGTTGCGTTAGTACCAACAAATCCTATCGGTGCATTAGCACAAGGCCACATACTACAAATCATCGTATTTGCAGTCGCACTTGGTATCTCTTTAACGTTGATTGGTGAAAAAGGTAAACCTGCGGTTGCAGTATTCGAAAGCCTTGCTGAAGCAATGTATAAACTGACAGATCTGGTGATGAAGCTAGCACCTTACGGTGTATTTGCATTAATGGCATGGGTTGCCGGTAAATACGGTTTAACCTTATTACTGCCATTAATGAAAGTGATTGGTGCTGTTTACCTTGGTAGTATTTTGCATGTACTCGGTGTGTACAGCGCGTTAATTCTCTTTATTGCGAAGCTAAGCCCAGTACAGTATTTCCGCGGTATTGTGGATGCTCAAGTTGTGGCATTTACAACAACATCAAGCGCGGGTACGTTACCTGTATCAATGAAATGTGCGCGTGAAAAATTAGGCGTATCAAAAGGCGTATCAAGCTTTGTACTACCACTTGGTACAACGATCAACATGGATGGTACTGCACTTTACCAAGGTGTAACGACACTGTTCGTCGCGCAAGCATTTGGTATTGATTTAGGTATGCCTGAATACATCACTATCATCTTAACAGCGACATTAGCATCCATTGGTACCGCAGGCGTCCCAGGCGCAGGTCTTATCATGCTAACGTTAGTGCTTACTACCGTAGGCTTACCTGTTGAAGGCGTAGCCTTGATTGCTGGTATCGACCGTATTCTTGATATGGCTCGTACCACGGTTAATATTTCCGGTGACATCGCTGCATCAGTGATTATTGCAAAATCAGAAAAAGAATTAGATACTACGATTTATAACGCGAAGTAGCTGTAAGCTGTACAAAAAACCGTACAAATAAAAAAGCCACTGATGACAGTCCAATAATAAGGACATAACATCAGTGGCTTTTTTTGCTTTAAACTCTATTTATATAAATTCTGCTTACATAAACGCTAATTTAGCAACAAACACTGCCGTTAATACCCAAATACTAATTGAAACTTCACTCGCTTTACCTGAACCCACTTTTAAGAACGTATAAGCAATAAACCCAAGTGCAATACCGTTCGCAATAGAGAAGGTAAATGCCATCATGATTGCAGTAATACAAGCAGGTACATAATCCGTAAACTCATCCCAGTTAACTTTGCTCAAGCCACTCATCATCAAGAATGATACAAAGATAAGTGCACCCGCAGTCGCGTAGCTCGGAATAATTAACGCAATATCAGTAAAGAACGTCGCCGCTAAAAATAGCACACCAACAGTAACAGCTGTTAAACCTGTTCGACCGCCCGCAGCCACACCTGATGCACTTTCAACATACGATGTTACTGGTGGACAGCCCACACAAGCACCTAACACACTTGATACTGAATCCGCTTTCAATGATTTCTTCAGGTTTTCAATTTCACCTTTTTCATTAATCAAATTCGCTTTATCCGCGACCCCCATTAAGGTACCTGCCGTATCAAACATATTCACGAATAAGAACGAGATGATAATACTGATCATACCTACATTAAAGATGCCTTCAGCGTTATAGAACAGGTGTTCGAAATCCATCGCCATAAAGATAGGCGCAATGCTTGGTGGTGAAGAAATAATTGACGCCGGCGCAGATACGAGACCCAGTGGAATACCAGCAAGCGTTGTCACTAACATACCCACTAATACCGCTCCGAATAAATTACGACGGAATAACGAACCAATAATAAGGAAGGTTAACGCAGCCAGTAACACACTCGGTTCTTTAAAGTTACCTAATGTCGTCAAAGTCGGTTCAAAAGACACTACAATGCCAGCATTTTTAAAGCCAATAATACCAAGAAACAGACCGACACCCGCCGTCATAGCGTAACGTAAGCTCTGTGGAATGCTGTCGAGTATCCACTCTCTGATCTTATAAAAGCTCATTAGTGCGAACAATACACCCGATACAAATACCGCCGCCATTGCCACTTGCCATGTATAACCCATGTCGAATACAACAGTATAAGTAAAGAAAGCATTAAGCCCCATACCCGGTGCCAGACCGACAGGCCAGTTAGCGTATAGCCCCATCAGCATACAACCAATTGCAGCACCAATACAGGTAGCCACAATTAAGGCATCTTTATCCATACCTGTCTTTGCCATTAATTCTGGATTTACAAAAATAATGTAAGCCATAGTAACGAAAGTAGTCAAACCAGCCATAAGCTCAGTTTTAACCGTTGTGCCATGTTCAGAGAGTTTAAATAACCGCTCTAAAATACCACCTTTAGATGATCCCTTTAACTCAGATCCTTGTTGTGCCTTATCCATCATACTTTCCTTGTTATTTTTGGTTTGACCCATTTTACTTTTTATACTGTTTATTATTAAAGACTAGTGATTGTTAAAGACTAGCTCCCACGATAAGTGGAATAGCTAAACGGTGATACCAGTAACGGTACGTGATAATGCGCCTGCGTATCGCTAATACCAAAACGAATAACAATGTCATCTAAAAAAGCAGTTTCAGGCACTTCCGTTCCACGAGCTCGGAAATAATCAGCTGTATCAAATTGTAGCTGATACTTACCAACACGCAGTTCATCACTCGTCAATAATAGCGCATCGGTACGTCCATCACTGTTGGTGACAGTCGAGATAATCAACTCTAATTTATCTGCCTCTACTCTATATAGTTTAATATTGATGCCTGCACCTGGTACGCCATTGGCTGTATCAAGTACATGTGTACTGAGTCCACTCATAATCAAAAATACCTTACTGTCACTATTGAATATCACGATTTAAATATCGTCAAAATAAAGAATGCATACATAATGCGATACAAAATGTTAACATCATGTTTCACATGATTACAGAAAAACAGCTAAAAGTTAAATCATTAATCTAATTAAATCTTAAAAAACACAAATAAATTGTACGAATATCTCAGAATTATCACTAATGGATAGCATAAATCGAACATCCCTCAACAAACTACCCATAAGACGTCAATTAAAACTCTCTAATTAGGTACAAAACTAACCTTTGCAACTTTGTTACAAAAACATATGGATTTTGTACACAATAATTGCAATAATTGTTTAACAGCGTAATTACTTATTTATAACATAAAGAGTTGTTATCAAAATATACTAATGACAAGGAGTCATGATGACTGTTGCCTATCCCAGAGACCTTATTGGTTATGGCCAAGATGTTCCAAATGCTAATTGGCCAAACAAAGCACGCTTGGCAATCTCATTTGTGCTTAATTACGAAGAAGGTGGTGAACGTTGTGTTCTACATGGCGATAGTGAATCTGAAGCCTTTTTATCGGAAATGCCTGGAGCGGTGCCACTACAAGGTGTACGTAACCTCAGCATGGAATCTTGTTATGAATACGGTAGCCGCGTTGGTGTTTGGCGTTTATTAAACTTATTCTCAGAATATCAAATACCATTAACTGTATTCGCAGTCGCAATGGCACTAGAAAGACACCCTGAAGTGGCACAAGCCTTTGTCGCTGCGGATCATGAAATATGCAGTCATGGTTATCGTTGGCTTGATTATCAATACATCGATGAAGCCGAAGAGCGCGAGCACTTATATAAAGCTATCGATATTATTAAAACATTAACAGGTAAACGTCCAACAGGCTGGTATACCGGTCGATTAGGTCCAAATACCCGTCGCTTAGTCGCTGAAGAAGGGGGATTCTTATATGACTCAGATGCTTATGATGATGACTTACCGTACTGGGTTAAAGCCAACAATCAGCCACACTTAGTTATTCCATATACCTTAGACATTAACGATATGCGCTTTGCTACTCCGCAAGGTTTTAACAGTGGCGAGCAGTTCTTTCAATACTTAAAAGACAGCTTCGACATCCTGTATGCCGAAGGTGCTGAATCACCAAAAATGATGTCAGTGGGCTTACATTGCCGCTTAGTTGGTAGACCAGGGCGAATTGCGTCACTCAAGCGCTTTTTAGACTACGTAAAACAGCATGATGATGTGTGGTTATGCACACGTGAACAAATTGCCAACCACTGGATTGAAAATCATCCATATCAGGGATCTTAACATGACACACTTTAAAACTTGCACCCCAAGTCAGCTAACGCAATCCGACTTTATTGCCCTGTTTGCGGATATTTATGAGCACAGCCCTTGGGTTGCAGAAAAGGCATATCAGCAATATCAGCATCAAACTATTGATGGCAGTATCGATGACATAGCTTCATTACAGCGATGCATGGCGGACATTTTACTCGCCGCTAGCCATGGACAACAGCTGGCACTGATCAATGCCCATCCCGATTTAGCAGGCCGTGCAGCCGTAAATGGTGAACTTACAACAGCCTCGACCTCAGAGCAAGCAGGTGCAGGGATAGATCAATGTACAGCAGAAGAGTTTAACAGTTTCACGCAACTCAATGATGCTTATAAAGCGAAATTCAACTTCCCGTTTATCAAAGCAGTGCGTGGTGCCAACCGTTTTTTAATCTTAGCTGACTTTAAACGTCGTATCCAAAATGATGCCGACACCGAATTCAAGCAAGCATTATTAGAAATAAACAAAATAGCTGCATTTCGCTTAAACGACTTATAACAAGGACGACTACAATGACTACTGAATTAAACTTTGACCGCCATATTAACCTTGCAGATGAAAAATTAGGTGCTGAAGCTATTTTTGCTACCGATGATTTCTTTGCTGATAAGCAGCGTATGTTAAAAACAGAAGCTGCTGTATTCATTCCTGATTTATATGATGACAACGGTAAATGGATGGACGGTTGGGAATCTCGTCGCAAACGTCATGAAGGTTATGATTACTGTATCGTACGTCTGGGTTTACCGGGATCGATTGAAGGTTTAAACATTGATACTTCAAACTTCACTGGTAACTACGCACCTTCAGCCTCAGTTGATGCTTGCTTTGTAGCTGATGGGCAAGATCCACAAGAAAGCACAGTATGGAGCGAGATCCTCGGTTCAGAGTCACTCCAAGGTGATACAGAACACCTATTCAGCCTAGCTGGCGATACAGTTTATACTCACGTGCGTCTTAACATCTACCCTGACGGTGGCGTAGCACGCCTGCGTGTTTACGGTAAGCCAAGTATCAACTGGGATGACATCAGCGCCGAGCAAGAGATCGATCTTGCTGCAACCGTTAATGGCGGTCGTGCGATTGCGTGTAACGATGAACACTTTGGCGTCATGGGCAACTTATTAAACCCAGGCCGTGGTATCAACATGGGTGACGGCTGGGAAACGGCTCGTCGTCGTACACCAGGTAATGACTGGGTAATTATCGCATTAGGTAATAAAGGCAGTGTTAATCGCATCGAAATAGATACTGCGCACTTTAAAGGTAACTTCCCTGATTCAGTCAACATCCAAGCAGCTTGTGTGGCAGGTGGTACGGAAGAACAGATCCAAGCGCAGAGCTTATTCTGGCGTGAACTGTTACCAGCACAAAAATTATCTGCAGATAATATCCATACCTATCAGGAACAAGTGAATGCACTCGGCGATATTACGCATATCCGCGTGAACATTTACCCTGACGGTGGCATTAGCCGTGTGCGTATGTTTGGCACTGTATCGAAATAGCAGAGCCAAAATAATGACCAAGCTTTGTAAGTAATAACAAACATATTGTCAATATAAAGGACTGAAGGATGACTAACACAATAACACTTGAACCATTAACTGCTGCAGCATTTAAACCTTATGGCGATGTGATCGCAACGGCTGACCGTGATTACTTCATGATCAACAATGGTTCAACCCGTCGTTATCATCAACTTGCGAGTGTCGATACTGAAACAGAGGGTGGTAGCACTATTATCAGTATTTTCCAAGCGACCCCATTAGCTTACCCACTATCGGTAACTATGATGGAACGCCACCCGCTGGGTTCGCAAGCCTTCATTCCTTTACTTGGTAATGCTTATTTAATTTTAGTCGCCGCGCCAACAGGCGATCTAGAACAAGATCGATTAGATAGCCAAACCATTCGTGGTTTTATTAGCGATGGTTCACAAGGTGTCAACTATCACAAGGGAGTTTGGCACCACCCTATCCTCGCACTAACCGACCAAGATAAATTCTTGATCGTCGATCGCGCAGGTTCGGGAAATAACTGTGAAGAAGTTCATTTCACTGATGCTGAAAAACGCATATTTGCAAAACCAGCGTATCCAGTTTAAGAATTAACCGAATTGTAATTCACATTATCATATTAAATTAAGCGTACTCAGTACGTGACTATATACAGGGAGTATTTATGGATCCGCATATTACGGAATGGCTGAATCTTGCGATTCGATGGATGCATATGATTTTTGGTATCGCTTGGATCGGTGCCTCATTCTATTTTGTATGGCTAGAAAACCATCTTAATCGCATCAATCCAAAAACAGGACTCGCTGGCGACCTCTGGGCTATTCACGGTGGTGGTATTTATCACTTAGAGAAATACAAACTCGCACCAGCAAAAATGCCTGAAACATTACATTGGTTTAAATGGGAAGCGTACACGACTTTCCTAAGTGGTATTTCACTATTAACCGTGGTTTATTACTTCAATGCCCAATCTATGCTGATTGCACCAGAATCAGGTTTAGTCGAGTGGCAAGGTATCGCTATTGGTATCGCGACTATCGTCGTAGGTTGGATTGTTTACCACCTATTATGTGAATCACCATTAGCACAAAAACCAGCCTTGATGGGCGCAGTATTAATGGTGATGATCATCGCTGTTGCTTATGGGTTATCACTGGTATTTACTGGTCGCGCAGCCTATATCCATGTCGGTGCAATGATCGGGTCTATTATGGTCGGAAATGTATTCTTTGTGATAATGCCAGGTCAACGTAAAATGGTTGCCGCTGTATCAAAAGGTGATACGCCAGACCCAAGAGATCCAGCCAAAGCACTGTTACGCTCACGCCATAATAACTACCTGACATTACCCGTGCTGTTTATTATGATCAGTAACCACTTCCCAAGTACTTATGGTAGTGAATACAACTGGTTAATATTAGCTGCAGTATCAATTATCAGTGTATTAGTGCGTCATTACTTTAATACTCGCCATCTCAATCAGAAATACGCATGGACATTACCGTTCGCCGCGTTTGCAATGATCACGTTGGCGTTTGTGACGAAACCAACTGTAGATAGCAGCGCCCCACAAGTGGCTTTTAGTGAAGTTCAAACGATTGTCGCTGAACGTTGTGCAGTGTGTCATGCAACAACAGGTGTTGCACCAATGGCCGGTGTTCATCTTGATACCCCTGAGAACATTAAACTGAACTCAGACAGGGTCTTATCAGCTGTGCGCAATCGCGTCATGCCACAAGGTAATATCACTAAAATGACGGATGGTGAACGTACCGTCGTTGTAAACTGGATCAATCAAGGCGCTAAAATATAGCGATATAAGACGTAGTAAATAATAATTCGTCGCTAACAATAAAGAGAAATAAATCCCGACTTGCTGTGCTGCTTACAGCATAAGTCGGGATTTTCAATTTTAATGGAACAAAAACCCATTAAGTGTGTCCTAGCGCTATATAAAATAATTATAAGCGGTCGTAATGGAACAGTTAAATAGCCAACTCTTTTTAGCCATCAATCAATTCGCAGGTCAAAACCAATTCATTGATTACATTTTCATGTTTTTTGCTGAAGCGATGCCCTATCTCTTTATCATCTTAGTCATCGTCCAGTGGTTTCGCTGTGACGAACAAACGAAACGTTATCTTATTGGCGCAACATTAGCATCAGTTGTTGGTATCGCGATCAATACGCTTATTGCACAAGTTTATTTTCACCCACGTCCTTTTATGAATGACTTGGGGACTACGCTTGTCGCGCATACGCCAAATTCATCATTCCCTTCAGATCATACTACATTTATGTTTTGTATCGCCTTTAGTTTATTGTGTCATCAAGTAACAAAGAAATTCGCATTAGGGTTAACGGTATTCGCCATTATAGGTGGGTTATCTCGGGTATATATCGGCGTACATTATCCTTTCGATATTGCAGCCGCATCAGTCATGGGGGTATTGTCAGCTCTACTTGTACACACAGTGCGGTATAAACTTGCAGGTATTTACAACCTGATGATTGCGATTAGCGCGCGCTTAACGAATCGGCTGTTATAGAGTCGACGATTATAACAACCAGCTGCACATCAGATGTTGCTGGTATTATTTTGTAAGTATTATGCTTCGCTCACTAAGAAACGCATGATTTCTTCCATGTCTAAATTAAAATCATCCGCTCTGACCGACTGGGCAATTTCATCATCACCCATCGATAAATCAATCTGATTTGCATGTTCAAAATCACATTTATCCAAGCTGTAAAACGAGTTTACTTTCGGGCGGATTGGGTCGGCGTGATTATAGCCTTCAACGATCGCCAAACGATTAGAACTCAATTTAACCAGTGAGCCTACGGGATAGACTCCCATGCACTTAATAAAGGCATTAACCAAGCTTAAATCTATTTGCCCAGCTTGTCCCAAGTTACGCAGGATACCAAATGCTTTTAACTGAGTAGAGCCTGTTTTATAACAGCGGTTTGCCGTTAATGCATCGTAGATATCACAGATAGTCAATATACGACCATAGCGAGAGATTTGCTGTCCAGCTAAACCATAAGGATAGCCTTCCCCGTCTAATTTCTCATGATGTAAACCGGCTACATCCAAACTAAGTTTAGAAATACCAGGAATCGATTTAATGATATCAATAGAGTGGTTAACGTGTAACTTCATGATAGCGAATTCATCGTTCGTTAATTTACCTGGCTTATTGAGGATTTCATCTGGTGTGCGTATCTTACCAATGTCATGTAAAAATGCCCCTATCGCTAATTCTCTAATAATGCTTTTTTCAATACCAAGGTGACGGCAGAATAAGGCCATCAGCATAGATACAGCAAAAGAGTGCTCTAACAAATATTCATCTTTTTGGCGGATATTGATCGCACACATTAATGCATCAGAATCGGTGAACAACGTATCGATTAACTCAGAGGTCAGCGTTTTAACTGAACAAAGATTAATCTCAGTTCCTTCTTCGATATGCTTGAATAGCTTTCTTTGCACGTCTTTAGACGTTGAAATGAGGGCTTTGGCTTGCACCATTTTCACATTGAACTCTTGCTTACGTCCAAACATACTGGCTTTTAAAGCGGCTGTATCGGCCGCCATCTGAGCATCAAACTTTGATGAATCGACGAGTACACGTTTAATACCCAATTCAATCAATTTGTTTAACACCACATCATTTTTCACCCACTCCGGTTTTGTCAGCTTAAAACTACCAGTTTGCAAGGTGATCTTTTCAATGTAAGTACCTGCAGTAATCTCGGTAATATCTTGTTCTATAAACATTAGAGTAGACTCAAAAAAAAGGGGTCACGGTAAAAAGTTACTTTATCACCATCCCCTTATTAAATACACTTAATAACCATACCGTTCGCTATAGTGCGTGCTCAATAGCTACTTTATGTTCAATATACATCATCTTTAGTTTTTGGATAAAAACTTTTAAATAACCTGCGCTAACCCAAGTCACGATAGCCGTTGCCCCCCACAGTTCAAACAAAGCAACCACATGTAGCTGGGTAATATATTGCTCTGCAATACCGATACTCGCAAACCAATCGCCAGTGCTAAAAATACCCTTAGCACTCACCACTAAAGGAAAGGTAAAAGCAGAAAAAGCAGGAGTGAAAGTTAAATTAGATAAATGTAATAATGCGATATAGGTAACCAAGGTCATCAATAAAGCAATACCTAACAGTACTGCGACAATAATCGGTGATGGCTGAGATACAAAAGCTAAATACCCCACTAGACATACACTCGCAGGTGCAGCTATTAATGCAATTGATGGTTTTGCACCAGTAGGTACTTTCTCACCAAAAATAAGGCGGTTAAGCATGATAGGCAGTAAAATTGCGTAATTAACAAGACCAAAAACCAAAATCGCGTAACAGATAGACTCAAATTTTTCTGGTTGAGGACAGGTAAACACCGCAACAATCAAA
The DNA here is from genome assembly GCF_015082335.1 of Moritella sp. F3. NCBI lineage: Bacteria > Pseudomonadati > Pseudomonadota > Gammaproteobacteria > Alteromonadales > Moritellaceae > Moritella > Moritella sp. F3. Next base: position 55,672 of record NZ_BLRL01000019.1, read on the forward strand.
CCAATTGGAGGCACAAACCAGCTCGGCAGCATATGCTTTAGTTGCATGTCTTGAAAACGGTGATAAAGAAACATAACCAAAAACACAAGGTGCACAACAATAGCTGCCAGCCATATAGTCGTCGATAATGCTGGTGACGAGGTAATTAGTGAGTTTGATACCACCATTGTCGCCATTGCAAATGTAGGTATCACACTGCCAACAATATTATGAGACAGGTCATTCAACAGTGTTGTAGGGTGAATTATAAAACGTAATAATAACGAAAATAGAATTACAGCTGCAACAATCGCCGTCGCTGTTTGAATGTAACCATTGAAGCTATAAACCGACTCCCAGAGAGCCCCTAATGAAGATATACCCAAGGCAAGACCAGCTACTGGTGTTGGTAATAATTTATAATTTATTTTTATTTGGCTTAACATAATGCACCTCACTTGTTGATGCGGTAATTATAAGCCTAGCCTTTCGTTAAGAAAAGCTGTATATTTTTAATATAACGTTAAGGAAATCTAAACAAGTATGAATTTGTCATTAAAACAACTGCGTGTCTTTGTTGCTGTGAGCCAACAGCAAAGTATTACCCACGCCGCAAAAAGCTTATTTCTAACGAAAGCGGCTGTAAGCATGGCGTTGAGCGAGGTCGAGAACCAGTTGGGGCTACAATTGTTTGACCGGACCAATAACCGTTTACATCTAAACCCCTACGGCCAGCGTTTATTACCTATTGCCGATGAATTACTTCACCGAGCAGCAAGTATTGATACTTTATTTCAGCAATCCGGCGAATTGATCGGTGAACTCGCGATTGGCGCGAGTGAGACCATCGGTAACCAATTATGTCCTTGGCTGCTTGCGCAATTTAGACAGAAAACAGCACACACACAGCAAACCTTGCATATTAGTAATAGTGCTAACATTGCTAATATGATACTAAATTATCGCTTAGATATTGGTCTTATCGAAGGAGATGTTAATCACAGTGACATCGAGACGCTTGCTTGGCTCAAAGATGAAATGTGTATCATTGTCGCCGCGGATCACCCCTTATTGGAAAAGACCAACTTAACCCTAGCCGATTTAACAGACAATGCGTGGGTATTACGAGAACCAGGTTCAGGTAGCCGTGCATTTTTTGAAAGTCACATCGCACCTTCGATCTCACAATGGCAACTCGCCTACGAGCTCAATTCAATTGAAGCACAACTTAACTTTATCGCGGCCGGATTAGGACTTGCCTGTGTGTCTAAATTCAGTGCGACTCACGCTTTAGCCAATGACCGAGTCAGAATATTAACACTCGATAAAAAATTAGAACGCCAGTACAAGATCATCATTCATAAACAGAAATACAAAAGTGAATTAATCACTGCGTTTATCGAGTTTAGCCAGCAATGGGATGCGGCCACCTTAATACTCCATAAAGAATGAAAAATAAGCGTCTAACATCAACTACAAGCAGCGACAAGAAAAATATACGCTAATATTATTATCATTATGGATGATAATTTAAGGCGATAAAATGTTGAATGGACACCTATTACATAGCCGATTTAAACTCGCTAAATGGCTTAAATTGGTCATAGGCTATAGCATCACGGTGAGTCAAGTGTATGCGCATGTCTCACCAGCGCACATGCCACAAGGTAATCCCTCGCAAGATATTATTGTTAATCAATTAACCGCCGGAGTGAATAGCCAATTACAACATGGACCCGTTCGCAAAGGAGAAACATTAACATCGATAGCAAAACAACGGGCACCCCAAAATACCTCACAAGACCAATACATAGATATGATTTTTCGACTCAACCCACAGGCCTTTATTAGCCAAAATAAAAATAAACTCAAAACCGGAAGCCTGCTTATATTACCAGGTTATCAGCAAGGTAATGATAGTCTTAAAAGTATCACGACAGCCAAGCCACGGATGCACTTCAACAGCCAAAAAGTGCAGTTGATTGAATACAATTCATTATTACAAATTAAGACCGATTCAAAAAACACCCCATTTTTACCGCAAATACCTATCCGTGTCATCGCACCAAATAGCTTAAATCAGCAACAAAAAAGAGCGAAGTTACAAGCGCAGATACTACAAAGCCAGCAAACAGAAATACACGGCCAAATAGCCTTATTACAACACATTAGCGAACTAGAGCAGCAGCTGACAATAAGCCAGGAATCCGCGTCAACACTCGACTATAGCCAGCAACAACTTAGCTTAAAAAATAAAAATCTACTGCTACAAATTCAAGACTTACATAAAAAATACGATCACATTATCAATAATTACAACTTTACCCCTAAATTTTAGGTAAAAAAAAGGAGTAGCAAACGCTACTCCTGCCGTAATAGTCAAAAATTATTACGCCTGAATACATAACCAACCTAGCTGGAAATTTCAGGATAAAGTATACTTACTTCTTTGATATAAAAAATTCAAATAGCTGTTGCTAGGCAAGCGGTCGAAAGGAATTAAAATACCCCTGCCAAATAAGTAAACATAAAACTCAAACTCGTGCGAAGCTTGAGTGTCCGTGCTAAGACCATTAAACAAAAAGCTGACCACAAGGTCAAGTTTTAATGTGTATTTTGTTACTTTTTTGTAAATCTTTATAACTTTATATCAATCATTACGAAGGGATGAATATAAGTATGTCTACCATACGGAAGAAAAACGAAGCAAAGATTTTAAAGGCTGCAAGTCAAGTATTTGCCAGTGAAGGTTACGCAGCAACAAAAACCATTGATATCGCGAAACTTGCCGGTGTACCTAAGGCCAACGTCTATTATTACTTTGGTAATAAAGAGACACTATACTCAGCTGTATTAGAAACGATCATTGAACCATTACTCAGCGCAACTCATCCAATTGAAACGATCGATAACCCTGCGATAGCCTTAACCGAATACATTAAGACTAAGCTACTCATCTCACGCGATTACCCTTATGCATCGAAAGTATTCGCCAACGAGATCATGCGTGGTTCACCATTATTGTCACCAGAGATACGCCAACGTTTAATGAATCAGAGTACCTTTTTACTCGACAAATTTAGCCAATGGATTGCCGCGGGCCAAATGGACAACGTATCACCACATCACTTATTGTTTATGATCTGGTCTTCGACACAAACTTATGCTGACTTTAGCTGGCAGATCAACGCCGTAATGGGTAAGTCATCGCTAACAGCAAGTGATTATGATGATGCTGCACACCTCATCAGCCAATTAGTTCTAAAAGGCTGTAATGTACAATCTAGTGGCAACAGTACTGTACCTGAAGCCAGTTAAAGACTCTGATTTAAAGCTATTTATTTAACATCCGCTATTTAAAAATAGGAGCGAATTGGACTTAAGATTAATTTTTTTATATCCCCTAAGCCATTTTTAATACGCCTAATTTGAGGGTTAAGCAAGAACGCATAACCCTCAAAATACAACGCATTCATAAATTTTCTTTGTGTTCTATAATAATCTGCATAGCCTTCCTTGAGCTTGGCATCCGCCAAAGCAAACGTACGCTTACTTAACCCAAGCTCACGCTGTTTATAATCACTAATAATATGTTCGATACATTCAAGATGCTGTAAACGCTTACTGTCAGTTTGAGTAACCGAATCACCACGCATGAGATAACCCGTGTAGCTTTGAGTTAATAGCGCCACTTCAAAATGCTCACATACTTTTAGCCACAACTGCCAATCTTCACAATAAGTCATATTGATATCAAACATGCCAACCGCCTTAAACACCGACGCCTTCATCATGACCGTTGATGTCCCAATCACATTATGGGCTAGCACTTGCGCTAAAGGTTGTTTGATACAATAACAGGGGGTTGCCACCTGAGTGAACTGTTGCCAATAACCAAAGCAATCAACAATATACTGATATTGCTCATTAACATGGTCATAGTTAGTAAAAGACATTGCTACTTTGGGGTTAGCCTCATGTAAGGCTAACTGCGCCGTTAATTTGTCTGGATACCAATAATCATCCGCATCTAAAAAAGCTATGTACTCCCCAGCAGCTTGTTCTATCGCCATATTTCGCGCACCTGAAGCACCAAGTCCTTTGGTCGTAATAACCTGAATACACGATTCCTGTTGACTTAAAGATTCAAGATATTGAGCTGTTCCATCTGTGCTATTATCATTCACGATAATGATCTCAACATCACTTCTGCCTTGCTGCAAAATACTCTCTATCGCTTTTGGCAAATAAGCCAAACAATTATAACTCGGAATAATCACAGAAACTGTATATACCATCCCCACCCCTATGTTACTTACTGATACCTGTATTTCGCGTTCTCAAAAACAATTGCCCTGATAAATACTATTATTAGTTAGAGGCATTCGTTTTGTTCTAGTCATGTTGATAAGCCTAGTTAATAAATTAACTTTTGAATGTAAGTACAATGATTATTATCATTAAAATACACAGGGATAGATGGACGTATGCATAAAGTGGATGTGAGAATGAAAAAAGTGGCATTTTTAGCCCCGTCATACCCTGTACTGAGTGAAACATTTATTCGAACAGAAGTTGAGTCTGTTCGTGCTAATGGACATGATGTATGTGTCATGACATTTATAAAATATCCAGACTGTGGAACATTCAACTATGATATTCATGTTATCGGCGAAAAAATATACTTTTCCTTACTCTATACACTCAGTCCAATTGGGATATTTAAAGCATTACATTTCATCGCTAAGCAACGTTCAATGCCTAAATTGTCGCTATTCCAATATAGTCTCAAACTTGCTCTACAAATGCGTAAAGCAGGCGTTAATCATGTCCATGCTCACTTTGCTCAGCATACCTGTACACATGCGATTACTGCAGCTAAAATGATGGGGATCAGTAGCTCCTTTGTCGCCCATGGCCATGATCTATATGAAGCCCCGTTTGATGTCGATTTAAAGGTCAATAACAGCAACTTTGTTGTCGCAGTGTGCAAAGATATGGAAAATGATTTAAGAAAAATAAACAACGATAAGATAAAGCTGTTGCATTGCGGGGTGAAAACCAATGAATTTAAACCGCCTACTTTATCACTTAATAAGCCCCAAGATGGCACCCCAATTAAACTGGTATTCTTAGGTCGATTAGTTGAACAAAAAGGACTCCATTACTTGCTCCAAAGTCTCGCAGAATTAAATACATCCCAGCTGATTACCCTAGATATTATTGGAGATGGAGAGCTGCGTACAAACTTACAACAGCAAGCATATCAATTAGGGTTGTCAAAGTTCGTTCATTTCCATGGCGCTAAATCGTCCCACTGGGTCAGCCAGAATCTAGCCCGCTTTGATTGTCTCGTCGCCCCATTCTGTGTATCACACTCAGGCTGTGTCGATACTGGCCCTTTAGTATTAAAAGAGGCGATGGCGGTCGGTGTTCCTGTGATCACCACCGATTTAATGGGTTGCAAAGAGATTGTTGCGCCAGGCACTGGCTTGATTGTAAAACAAAAAAATAGCCCATCGCTGAGTCTAGCAATTACTAAATTTATCAATTACTCACCAGAAAAACGTGAAGATATGAGACGTTTAGCACGATTAAATATAGAAGATAACTTTGATGCTTTAAATCAGGCGAAGAGCCTATCAAATTGGATTGAGGCTTGTGCCAGTTAACTCAGAATCAGAAAGATGTAGAAGAGATAAGGTAGAAATGAAAATTAATAAATAGCGCGGTACACTCGTCAGTTTACCGCTCTATCATTAGCTTAAATGTTACAGGCTGCTATAACGATTTTCACCATATACATATGTTTCACATACAACACGATCATCACCCATCAACATTAATGCAAACAAGCTTTCTTCTAGTGAAGTTGAGTTATCCATACGGAATTTAAGTAACGGCGTAGCGGCCAAATCTAATACCACGAAATCAGCTTCTTTGCCTACGGCTAAGTTACCAATTTTATCTTCTAGACGTAATGCATTTGCACCGCCTAAAGTCGCGAGATAAAGCGATTTAAACGGGCTTAACGCCTGTCCTTGCAACTGCATTACTTTATATGCTTCATTCATCGTTGATAGTAACGAGAAACAAGTACCAGCACCCACATCCGTTCCCATGCCAACATTGACACCGAATTTTTCTAAACGCGGTAAATCGAGCAGACCCGAACCTAAAAATAGGTTTGAAGTAGGACAGAAAGCCACGGCAGAACCCGTATCAGCCAAACGTTGACACTCACTATCACACAAATGAATACCATGTGCGAATACCGAACGTTCACTTAACAGGCCATGGTGGTCGTATACATCAAGGTAGTTAGTACGCTCAGGGAACAACTCCTTAACCCACTCAATTTCTTTCAAGTTTTCAGATAAATGCGTATGCATATACAGATCTGGATATTCACTTAACAAACGCGCCGCTACATCAAGTTGTTCAGGCGTACTTGTCGGGGCAAAACGAGGCGTTACCGCATAGTGTAAACGGCCTTTGTGGTGCCAGCGTTCAATCAACTCTTTACTGTCTTCGTAACAACTTTCAACGGTATCGGTTAAGAAATCTGGTGCGTTACGATCCATCATAACTTTACCGCAAATAATACGTAAATTACGCAATTCAGCTTGCGTAAAGAAGCTATCAACCGATGCTTTATGTACAGTTCCGAATACTAACGCCGTCGTCGTACCGTTACTCATTAACTCTTGTAAGAAGATCTCAGCCACTTTTGTCGCATGTTCAGGATCATTAAACTTACCTTCCGCTGGGAAGGTATAGTTATTTAACCAATCCAATAATTGTTCGCCATACGACGCAATCATGCCCGTCTGTGGGTAATGCACATGGGTATCAATAAAACCCGATGTAATGATCTTGTTTTCAAAGACTTTAACTGCAATATCGCTGCTTTCATTAGCCAGGATCTGCTCTGCATTACCGATTGCTTGGACGATACCATTTTCAATGATCATCGCGCCATCGGCGAAATATTCATACGAATTTTCCATACCGACTTTATCGGGATCGCCAATGCTATGTAATATTGCTGATCGGTATGCTGTTCGAATTGTATTCATTTAAAACTTCCTTCATTATGCTACTGCATCATATCTCGCGCTATCCTAATACTCTCGAGATAGCCTGTCTATAATTATACACTGTCGATTACTAGGCTAACTTAGCGATGTCACTATTAACTTGCACTAGATTAGGTTTTTGTTTGTTTTCTAATGCGCGGCCTTGATAAATTGCAATCAACTCACCCGCCACTGAAATCGCTATCTCAGCGGGATGTTTACCCACCACCGCACTAATACCAATCGGACAGATCATTTGATTAATCTGCACATCACTAAAATCACGAGCGCGTAGTCGATGCTGAAAACGCTTTTTCTTAGTCTGTGAGCCAATCATGCCAAAGTACTTCGCATCACCACGTTTTAAAATGGCTTTGGCTAAATCAAAATCCAGCTGATGATTATGTGTCATCACAAGATAATAGCTGTCAGCAGGCATATCACGCACATCGCCAACGGGATCATCGCTCAATAATTTAGTGACATTATCAGGTAATTGCGCCGGAAACTGTTCATCACGTTCATCAATCCAAGTGACACGGAATGGCAAGGTCGCGACAACATGCAACAACGCTTTTGCTACATGTCCAGCCCCAAACACCACTAAATGCTGTAGTGACTGGCCAATGGGTTCAAACATCAAGGTAGCACTGCCACCACAACACTGCCCTAAGCGTGCACCTAAATCAAAGCGTTCGACGACAAGCGAATCTTTACCACTATCTAGCATTTCACGCGCCATTTTTGTGGCAAGATGTTCTAAATGGCCACCGCCAATGGTGGCATATAACTTGTCTTGTGTTACCAACATTTTAGTACCCGAATCTCGCGGTGTTGAACCGTGATGCTCAAGCACCGTGACCATGATGCATGCTTCACCGCGCAGCTTTAGCGCCGCAAGTGGGTCAATCCAATTGTCTTCAAACATCATCCATCTCCTTGCTAAGCCACATAACCTAGTACATGACCTAGCCACATACATAAGCCGCTAGGCGTTTCAAACCTAAGCTATCACCGTCGTGACTTTGGACTCAGTCGCTTGTGTTTCTTGTACAGTACTAGCCTGACTGTTTAGGTGTAAATAATCTTCAGCTTCTTGCACTGCCCACAGTACGCGTTCAGGTGTTGCTGGCGTATCTAAATGTGGTATATATTGATGGTCTGCGACGCTCGCTGCCGCATCTCGCAATGCACTCCACACAGACATGCCAAGCATAAATGGTGGTTCACCGACCGCTTTAGAGTTGTAAACCGTTTGCTCCGGGTTACTGCGGTTTTCAACTAAATGGGTTCTAAAATCAATCGGTGTATCAGCAATAGCAGGGATCTTGTAACCCATAGGGCCATTTGTCGCTAATTTACCTTTGTCATTCCAGACTAACTCTTCAGTTGTTAACCAACCTAAGCCTTGGATAAAGCCACCTTCGATTTGGCCTATATCAATATCAGGATTAAGTGACGCGCCAACATCATGCAGAATATCCACACGTAGCGTTTTGTACTCTCCTGTTAAGGTATCAATTAACACTTCCGAACAAGATGCACCATAAGCAAAATAATAGAATGGACGCCCTTTCGCTGTCGCGTGATCGTAATAGATCTTTGGTGTTTTATAGAAGCCAGTACTCGATAACGAGATTTGATTGAAATAAGCCAATTGGATCAGATCTGCAAACGTCATGATCTGTTCACGAACCGTCACGGTATTATTACTAAAGACAACTTCTTCATCCGTCACGCTAAAATGCGCTACACAGAAATCAATCAGACGCTGTTTAATGGTACGAGCGGCATTCTGCGCAGCTTTACCATTTAAATCAGTGCCAGATGACGCCGCCGTTGGTGAAGTATTCGGTACTTTACTAGTATTAGCCGACGTAATTTGAATATTATCAATGTCCACTTGGAATTCTTGCGCGACAATCTGCGCGACTTTAGTATTAAGCCCTTGACCCATTTCGGTGCCACCGTGACTTAACTGCATACTGCCATCAGTATAAACATGCAGTAATGCGCCCGCTTGATTTAAGAACGTCGCCGTGAAAGAAATACCAAATTTAACCGGCGTTAACGAAATACCTTTTTTCAGAATTGGGCTTGTTTTATTATATTCATCAATCGCTTTACGGCGCTGTGCATACTCACTTGTCGCTTCAAGGTCAGCCACTAGCTCATGGATAAAGTTATCTTCTACTTTTTGATAATAATGCGTAACGTTTCGGTCTTCGATGCCATAAAAATTCACTTTGCGCACATCGAGTGGATCTTTACCTAACTTGCCAGCAATTTCATCCATAATATGTTCAATGGTCATCATACCTTGCGGGCCGCCAAAACCACGGAATGCGGTATTTGATGCCGTATTGGTTTTACAACGATGACCAGTAATAGTCGCATCACCTAAATAGTAGGCGTTATCAGAATGGAACATCGCACGATCCGTGATCGAGCTAGAAAGATCCGGTGAATAACCACAGTTACTCGCGACAATAATTTCAATGCCATTGATTTGACCATCGTCGTTAAAGCCCACTTTATATTGATTAAAGAACGGATGGCGTTTACCTGTCATCATCATATCTTCAACACGCGGTAAACGGATCTTAGTTGGTCTCCCTGTTAACTTAGCAAATACTGCACACAGACAGGCAGGCCCTGCAGCTTGCGTTTCTTTACCACCAAAACCGCCACCCATACGGCGCATATCAATCACGACTTTATGCATAGGCACGCCAATCACTTCCGCCACCAACTTTTGTACTTCCGTTGGATTTTGCGTTGAAGCATAAACAATCATGCCACCATCTTCGGTTGGCATCACTGACGCTGCTTGCGTTTCTAAGTAGAAATGCTCCTGGCCACCAATATGAATACTGCCTTCTAGAATATGCTTAGCTGCTGATAATGCTGCTGCCGAATTACCGCGTTTTTGTTGATGCGATTCAGTCACAAAGCTCTTTTTAGCTAATGCTTCTTCCACACATAAAATGGCTGGTAATTCTTCATATTCAATAATTGCTGCTTGTGCTGCTTGGCGCGCTATTTCCATCGAGCTTGCCGCAACCGCAATAACAGCTTGTCCAAGATATTCGACTTTGCCATCTGCTAATAATGGATCGCCCGGTAAAATAGCACCTATGTCTAATTCACCAGGGACATCTTTCGCCTGGATCGCTAATTCAACACCGTCAAATTCATAACAAGGATTTAGGTCTATCTTGATAATGTTGGCGTGTGCCACATCAGTCATGCGTGCATAAACATGTAATTGATTTGGGTATTCAAGGCGATCATCTACATAAATCGCTTCACCTGTCACCTGAATACCAGCACTGTCATGTTTCACATTTTTACCGACACCGCTTTTGATCGTGCCATTCGCTTGCGCTAACAATTGCTGCTGTGATAGTTGCACTTTATTGTGATTAGACATAAGACGTTACCCGCGTTTCAATTGTTGTATTTTGCAATTCTAAATAAAACTTTTTCAGTAAGTTTTTCGCTGTTAATGAACGATACTCTTTACTCGCACGGAAATCAGAGAGCGGAGAGAAGTCTTTCGCGAGTGCTTGCATCGCTGCCGCCACATTTTGGTATTCCCACGTGGCGCCAAGCAGTACCTGTTCAGCATGTTGCGCGCGCATCGGCGTCGCAGCCATACCACCAAACGCAATACGAATATCAGTAACAACGTTATCTTTCAAGGTAATATTAAACGCACCGAGTACAGCTGAAATATCATCATCAAGACGTTTAGAAAGCTTATACGTTCGGAATATTTGCGCGTCTGTCGGTAATGGTATAATAATCTTGCTAATAAATTCAGCCGCTTTTTGTGCTGTAAGCTTATAGCCAACAAAGTAATCGTCTAGATCCATCAAACGCACGTCATTACCACAACGTAGTTCAACTTGAGCGTCAAGCGCTATTAAGGCTGGCGGTGTATCACCAATTGGCGACGCGTTACCTATGTTGCCACCGAGCGTCCCTTGATTACGTACTTGCAGTGACGCAAAGCGATGCAGTAACTCACCAAAATCAGGGAAGTATTGCGCTAATGTGTTGTAACTATCCGTTAGGCTTCTTGCTGCACCAATCTCGATATGGCTGTCAGTTACTTTGATGTCTTTCATTTCGGCGACATTACCCACCGAGATAAGGGTATTGATCGGACGGTGGAATTGGGTTATTTCTAGGGCTAAATCAGTGCCTCCAGCCACAATACGTGCATCAGGATGTTTCACCAATAATGCTGCTAGGTCAGCTACATTATCTGGTGAATAAGCCATTTGACCATTACCAGAGAGTGTTTGTGTACCGCGACGTTCAATGGTGTTCAGTTTAGCGACCGTTTCAGCTTCTAAACGCTCAAAAGCATCAACAACGTGCGGTTGTTCAGCCAAAGACATCGCAGAATCAATAATGGAGCGGTAACCCGTACAGCGACACAAGTTACCCGCGAGCGCTTCAAAAATGGCCTCTTTATCGGCTGAAGGCGTGTTTTTGCTTAATGCAAACATCGACATGACAAAGCCAGGGGTACAATAACCACATTGGGTACCGTTATAATCAACAAGCGCTTGCTGCACTTGATGTAAGGTACCATCTTTTGCTTTAAGGTCTTCGACCGTGATCAGCTGCTTACCATGTAATGCGGATACAAACGTAATACACGCATTAACGGATGTATAGCGGATCCGTCCATCGACAATGTCACCAAGTACAACGGTACAAGCACCGCAGTCTCCTGATGCACAACCTTCTTTAGTACCTTTCTTCGCTTCTTCTTGGCGTAAGAAATTCAGTACCGTGGTATTGGGTGAAAGGTCAGATACCTGACACATCTTTTGGTTAAGTAGAAACTTAATCAAGTCGTACCTCCTGCGTTGTTCCGTAACATTGACATTGATTGCTATTATTTTTGTTATTAGCGCTATTTTAAATCATTAAATTAATCATAACTTTAAGTCATAAATCGTGTTAAAAACTCTAAACCTGACTCAAGAGTCAACTTATTGTTACATAAAAATAACAATTGAGACACAATTTAATCAAATAATTTAGCGCTTATATAGACAATTATAGTGAACATTAACGAAGACAATAGAAAAGAGAGGCAGAAATAATAATGCCAAGTTACGCTGAACTTGGCATTTTTTGTATACAATATGAGGCGTAAACGCTTATTTTATTTTTTACTTAAGACATTAGAAAAGACAACATGCAGGTCACTTGAAACCGTTTCACCATCTAAATTCAATTTAGATTCAATGTGCTCTAAATGCTCACGCATGAGTAAACAGGCTTGTTCTGTATCTTTCGCTTCAATCGCATCAAGTAAACCACTGTGTTCATCCAATACACAATGGGTACTTGTTGCCACTTCGTACTGCGCAATGATGAGTGAACTCAATGATACCAAGCTGCGCTGGAAGTTAAATAATGGCGCATTACCTGACATTTCAGCCAGTTTTAAATGAAATTCACCCGATAAGCGAATAGCCTTACCTAAATCACCTTGCTTAGTAGCTACATTTTCAGCGACGATTAACTTACGTAAATGATTGATCTGCTTACTCGTTGCATTGGTAACAGCCAACTTAGTTATCGCATCTTCCAAAGTATGGCGAGCAATAAACACTTGTTTTGCTTCTTCTACAGAAGGCGATGCAACCACAGCGCCACGGTTAGGGCGGATGACCACAACCTGTTCATGTGATAAGCGTAATAGTGCGCGACGTATGATAGTCCGGCTAACACTGAAAATATCACCCAGCGCTTCTTCATTTAACTTAGTACCAGGCGGCAGACGACGTTCAAGGATAGCATCAAAGATATGCGCATAGACTTTATCGTCTTGAGGCATCGAGCCTGACTTGCCTTCTGCTTCAACAGAACTACTGAGATCAGACATTATTTTCACCATTGTTAATTCAACTTGGTTATCTCGATATAAGTAAGTACCGTTATAACCTGACATTTATTGATATAATGTCATAATATGTTAACGCTGTGTAACAATCTAGCCTTATCTTGTATACCATCTCAAAAAAATTCAAAACAATGTTTAAACAGGCATAATGTATCTAAGTAAACACACGACAGGTTAAAACCGGATATTAAAAAACCGATGATTTAGCGTCATCGGTTTTATGTTACTCGCTAGCAGTTAACGCTATCGATTCAGTATCTGATCAACCGTCACCGCGAGTGCAACAGTCGCCCCCACCATCGGGTTATTCCCCATGCCAATAAATCCCATCATCGCAACATGAGATGGGACTGATGAGCTGCCCGCAAATTGTGCATCAGCATGCATGCGTCCCATGGTATCTGTCATGCCATACGATGCCGGACCTGCCGCAACATTATCCGGATGTAAAGTACGGCCTGTACCACCACCAGATGCTACTGAGAAATAAGGATGACCCGTGCGAATACATTCTGATTTATAAATACCGGCAACAGGGTGTTGGAATCGCGTTGGATTTGTCGAATTACCCGTAATGCTCACATCAACACCCGCAGTGTGCATGATCGCGACACCTTCACGCACATCATCTGCGCCATAACAAAGAATGTCACCGCGAGGTCCCGTTGAAAATGCACGACGGCTCACTTCTTTTAACTCATTTGTATCATAATCAAATTGTGTCCTAACATACGTGAAGCCATTGATACGCGAGATAAGATAAGCGGCATCTTTACCTAAGCCATTCAGGATCACTTTCAATGGTGATTGGCGTGATTTATTCACATTCAGCGCAATTTTGATAGCACCTTCTGCCGCGGCGAAAGACTCATGGCCTGCAAGGAATGCAAAACATTGGCTCTTCTCATTCAATAATCGCGCTGCAAGTGCGCCATGACCCAGTCCAACTTGACGTTGTTTAGCGACACTGCCCTCTTTCGTAAATGCTTGTAGTCCTTCACCTATAATATTGGCGGCCTCTTCAGCGGAACTAACCTCGCGATATAACGCTAATGCAGTGCCAATGGTATATGCTTCAGCAGCACTATCGAATGCAATAGGCTGGGTTTCCATCACTAACGCTTTAGAGTCGATGCCTTTAGCTAGGCAGTATTGATAAGCTTCATCAATTGAAGACAAGTTCATTTCGTTTAATAATGCGGTAATTTGGTTTGTCATCACTGAGTTTGTAATAGAGTGGTTTGTAATAGTGTGATTAGTCATAATAGTGCCCTCAGGTTAAGCTTCACGTGGATTAATGGTTTTAACTGCATCGTTAAAACGGCCATACTGCCCAGTAGCAGATTTCATCGCTTCGTCAGCTTGTAAACCCTTACTAACCGCTTTCATCATCTTCCCAAGATTGACGTATTCATAACCAATCACTTCATTATGATCATCTAAGCCTAATTTAGTGACATAACCTTCGGCAATTTCCAGATACCGAACGCCTTTTGCACTGGTGCCATAACTCGTGCCAATTTGACTACGTTGAGTTTGTCCAAGGTCTTCTAAAGCCGCGCCAATTTCTAACCCACCTTCAGAGAAAGCAGATTGCGTACGACCATAAGCAAATTGGAGGAATATTTCACGCATCGCAACATTAATTGCATCGCAGACCAAATCGGTATTCATGGCTTCAAGTATTGTTTTACCGGTAATTATTTCTGCCGCCATAGCCGCTGATTGGGTCATACCAGAGCAGCCTATCGTTTCAATTAAGGCTTCTTCAATAATACCTGCTTTAACATTTAGCGTGAGTTTGGCTGCACCTTGTTGTGGCGCACATGTACCGACGCCATGACTTAAACCAGAGATCGCAATCACTGCTTTAGGATTGATCATTCGACCTTCGATTGGAATTGGTGCTGATGCGTGGAGATCGCCGCGTTGAATCGGGCACATTGATTGGATTTCAGAAGAGTAGTGCATACAATTATCCTATTAGATTTAGGAAAACAAGGCATCATTACAGGTTAAATAACGCTTCAGTTAATAGTATGCATAACGCAGTTCTATTACTTCGATGCTATTTTACAGATTCACTTGTTCTCAAATTTAATAGGAGTCATCAGCCAGATATTGGCGGTTAAGTAGGTGGCACCCCATCACCTTATGCCGTTATTTTAGAGCTTAAGCACCTTTTTTAGCAAGCGATGCTTTAGACCGGTTTTTTATATAAAACCGTTCTTATATAAGTATCGATATTGAATGAATGATAAAGGTTAGCTGTATTCTCTAATTTTCAATGGTTTGCTAGCATCATAGCTGTTAAGCACATCGAGTAAATTAGCTGTACTTGACGCGACATCAGCAGGAGAAAGTGGATCTTGAAGGGGGGCTGATGGTGATCCAGCTTGCGCAAGCTCATTCATCGTCGGTTTAATTAACGTCGCATGCGCTAGTTTTTGTTGTAATAAATGTGACGAATTTTGTACAACAGACTCAGGGACATATTTAGTATCACCGACAGCAACACCTACTTCTGGCGAAAAGCAGATTTCTAAACGCATCGCCGCCATATTGTTAGTGGCCGCATACTCGTTAAAACGAACCATACGGGCAGCATCGTACGCTGACGTATCAACGACAGGTTGTTTAATCTCGATTTGTTTCTGATCAGAAATGTCAGATGACAACATACTTAATAGCAAAGCAAATTTTGCTCTATCACCATTTAAAGCACATTTATTTAATTGCTGGCCAAGTTGCAGCTCATCAATTAAAGCATGTTGTCGTATCGATTGAACGTAAATAAGTTACCTCTTGTACAGAATTGCGCGCAGAACAACCAAATTTTGCCGCTAAATTATCAACTAATAAGTTATCGGCTTAATTTTCCAAATATTTAGCTATTAATTCGATTTTTTTGTTCACAAACAGACATTTTCTGATACTATCCGTTTCGTACTTGTGGAGGGGTTCCCGAGTGGCCAAAGGGATCAGACTGTAAATCTGACGGCTCAGCCTTCGAAGGTTCGAATCCTTC
>NZ_BLRL01000020.1 GCF_015082335.1 Moritella sp. F3
ACGCCGGAGGCCGCGAGTTGTGGTTTGTAAAAAGTCGTCCACTTTCTCTTTGCCAACAAACAACGAAAGCCTGAATCGAAAGATTCAGGCTTTTTTTGTGCCTGAAATTCAAGGATGAAAGAAACACAGATTGTGTGCAGAGCTGGTTTTATGGCGCGTATTTTGTTGGACTGGAAATATTTCCGACATTTTCAGTACTTCCTCCACCCATGGAGGCTGTAAGACTCTCTACCAAAAAACCGCCCCTGCGCTAAAAATAAAAAGCCTGGATCGTAAGATCCAGGCTTTTTTTATACCTGAAATTCAAAGATGATAAAGACTGCCACAAGTGATGTTAGTCCTGAGCACCGGCTTAGTTACAGCCTAAAATATTCCTTCATTGCATCAATTACAATTAAAGGGGAATTTTCGAGGTTACAAATCTCTATTTTGGGGTTTCTTATTTTAATATTATTATTGATCTAAGTTCTAAAAATGGTGATTAATCAGAATATGTAATATTAGATATAATGCCCTAATATAGATCTTTTAGCGATCTATGTCACACTATTAGACAATGCGTTAAGCTGATGAAAAAGGTGTGTTAGTCGTCGTTTTACTGCTCGTATTATGAGAATAAATCATGCTTTAAACGTTATGTTTATCGCTTATAAGTACGTACTTTTACGATGTTGGATGAAAAATAGAATTGTGATACCTTGCGTTAATAATATTAAATGTTGGGATATTTTATGAATGGTTTATGTTTTCAAATCAGTAATTGGATATTGATTGTTGAAGAAAATAAACTGTGCCGACAAGGAAGAGAAGTAACAGTTGAACCCCGTTTGGTTAATTTATTATCCTTTTTAGCACAGTCACCGAGTGAAGTCTTTGGACGTGAAGAGTTGATTGAGCACATTTGGGATGGTGCTATTGTTAGTGACCAAGTGGTAACACAGTCTATTTTTGAGTTACGGAAAATATTAAAAGATGGACGTGTTGATTGCGAGCGATTTATTGCTACTGTGCCAAAACGTGGATATCGATTGGTCGCAGATACGGTAGAACTAACCTGTGATGATGCCCGTAAATTAATAACTGAAAGCAAAAATGCAGACGAGATTGTTGATGATGAAAAAACGACAGATATAGATACTGAGCTAGATTACGAACAAGCTATTACTGTATTTCCCGCAGGGCCATTAACACGCGCCGTCACCCATATTTCTAAACATGCAGCAGCAGAAGAAGCAAAGTCAGATACTAAGCTTACTTTCTTACAGCGCTATAAATTACAGCTATTTGACAGTTTCTTATTGTCAGTATTAATTTGTATTATTGTTCTTTGTACCTACGTGCAAGCTAAGCCCGAAATAACGCGATCGTTAGATACGCAAGTTATTGAATTCAGCTATTGTGCAAGTCAGAAATCAGATAAGACGAGTGAATATCTTGCTGATGGTATTAGCCAAAAATTAATGAATGATGTATTAACTCTCAGTAATTATCGTGTGCAGTTAAAGAAAACTGATTTCACAACGGGTATTTTACCGGGAAAATTAGTGAGTGTCAGGATCGATAAGCAACTGGGCTTGTCATATTTAGATATTAATTATCGTAACAATGCATCCAATCGGATTATATTTAGTAAGCAATACTTAATATCAGGAGATGAAATGTATGACAGTTTACAGAAAGCATCATCTGATCTCATGGTCGCATTAAGAATTAACCCGACGCCCAAACAACTTGATTATGTCATGAAGGACTTACCTGAAGATCAAGATTTGTTAACCAAATTAATCATTGCTAATCATTATACTAACCAAGTAGACCCTAAATTATTTATGCAGGGAATTGATTTGTTTGAAGATATCTTATCTGTTGAGCCAACTAATGGATTAGTACTTGCTGAGCGTTACATTGCTTATAACGTCTTGTCATCATTATCGTTATCTGATGAGTTTGTAAATGAGATTAAACGCTCGAGTGCAGACTTATTAGAAAATAATAGTTATGAAGGTAATAAGGTATTGGCCGCGAGAGAATATGAAGCGTTGGCATTACAAGCCTTATTACAAGGCCATGAGCTTAAAGCAAATAACTTGATTACATTGGCGGGAAAAAGTCGCCGTTCTTCGATATATTATATTATCGTTGGCAAATTAGCTGAGTTAACTGGCAACCTTGATAGTGCTGGAGATGCTTATACCCAGGCATTTTACATTGATACTTCTATCGAAACTTACCAATTAAGTTCCAACCTGGCATTTCATAGTAATCTTGAGAGAATGGCTATTTTTATGTACCGAGCAATGAATTCTAGGGCAAT
This sequence comes from Moritella sp. F3, assembly GCF_015082335.1. Classification (NCBI taxonomy): domain Bacteria; kingdom Pseudomonadati; phylum Pseudomonadota; class Gammaproteobacteria; order Alteromonadales; family Moritellaceae; genus Moritella; species Moritella sp. F3. The sequence goes on from NZ_BLRL01000020.1 coordinate 2,315, forward strand.
CAAACTGGTATAAATTAGCCTTTTAACCAACCACATTTTAGCCTCTGCTTGTCAGGGGCTTTTTTGTATCTACGATACCAGTATAAGTATGTCGTTATGCATAATAGCTGGTTGTCATTTATATTTGACGACATTTAAATGAACACTTTAGAACTTAGCTAAAGCTATCAATAAGATTTAGCATCCCAATCTCAACCCCACTCCTAATGACTATCACTCCAATTAATCTTCATGACTGTGAATAGATCCTTTCTATTTTTTAATTCTTCATATGGATAGTAATAATCTAAATTTCAGCTTCTCTTTGATTACCTATAAGTGGGTGTTGGGTTGATAGGCGTCGTATTCAATCTTTATAAACATACTTTTTTAATAAATATAAACTTACTTTATTTTGTTGTTTTTAAGGTTATGTTTTTAAACGTAAAAAATGAATTTAATTATAAAGGATATATAAACATTGTTTAATTTTCTAATGATTTTATTGTTCATTTTACCTTTATTTTTTTCTCTCTCATTCGGCGTAACCTGCAATTAGAAATTCAGGTGGCCTGCTGAGACTCATTTTTCATCTCGGCAATATCACCACTTAATCGCTGGTTTGCTTATTGAGCATATTGCTCTACTTGATAAAATTTGGGAGATGAGATGTCATCTAATACAAAAAAAATTGGCTTAATTGCCTGTACTGGTGTTGTTGCCGGCAACATGATGGGCAGTGGTATTGCATTGTTACCGTCTTCTTTAGCGGCTGTCGGTTCGGTATCTATATTTAGCTGGATAATCTGTTTGGTTGGTGCGCTAAGTTTAGCCTTTGTATTTGCGCGTTTATCGACGAAAGATCCGCAAGAAGGTGGCCCGATTGGTTACGCTGGTGATGTTGCACCTGTACTTGGCTTCCAAACGGGGGTGCTTTATTACCACGCAAACTGGATTGGTAATTTAGCCATTGCTATTACAGGTGTTTCTTATCTTTCCGTATTCTTCCCTATTTTATCAAGTCCAATTCCAGCAGCTATCGCAACCATAGCATCGGTATGGATATTCACGTTCATCAACTTACTCGGTGGTACTTGGGTTAGCCGTTTATGTACATTAGGTCTTGTGCTTATTCTTATCCCTGTTATCGGTACTGCTACAGTCGGTTGGACGCATTTTGATCCTGCGGTTTACAGCCAGAATTGGAATGTTGCATCCGGTAGTGATTCAAGTGCAATTATTAGTGCTGTGCTTATTTGCTTATGGTCATTTGTTGGTGTTGAATCTGCTGCTGTTTCTTCTGGCATGGTTAAAAACCCGAAACGCACAGTGCCATTAGCAACAATGCTTGGTACGACGTTAGCAGGCGTTATCTATATCTTATCTACACAAGTAATTGCGGGCATGTTCCCTGCTGCTGAAGTGGCTGCTTCTGGTGCACCTTTTGCCCTTGCTACTACATCTATTTTTGGTAGCTGGTCTGCCCCATTTGTTGCTGCATTTACTGCACTTGCTTGTTTCACATCTCTAGGTTCATGGATGATGTTGGTTGGTGAAGCTGGTAAACGTGCTGCTGCTGATGGTAATTTCCCTGCGGTTTATGGTGAAACTGACAAATCTGGCGTGGCTAAAAAGGGCTTAGTTTTAGCATCAATTAAGATGACGTTTTTGATGGCGTTCATCACTATGTTTAGTGGTTCATCAAATACCGGCGACTTATTTAATCAGCTTACTACAATTGCCGTGCTACTCACCATGCTGCCTTACTTCTACTCAAGCGTTAACTTAATCCGTCTAGAAAGTATGACTACACGTAATATCTTCGTGATGTTGTTCTCGGGTATTGCTTGTGTATTTTGCTTAATCGCCCTTGCCGGTGCAGAAAGCTCTGCATTAACAGGAACCTTCCTTGTCTCGCTAATCATCCTTGTTTTCTACGGCAAGAAGAAAGGTCTTTCTCAAACCGAGCCTACTGTAATCGCTGCAAGTGCTTAATCTGAACAATCAATTTTAATCATTCCTTTTTAATTAATGTCTGGTGCTCGTTAATCTCTATCAAATGATAGCGAGTGCCCTTATTCGTCTTGGAGATCTTGAAATGAACATTATTGCTATCTTAAATCACATGGGCGTGTTCTTTAAAGAAGAACCTATTCGTCAATTACATGCTTCTTTAGAAAAAGCCGGTTACCAAGTTGTTTATCCTGTAAATGACAAAGACCTGATCAAAATGATCGAAATGAATCCACGTATCTGTGGCGCTATCTTTGATTGGGATAAATACCCGCTAACCCTTTGTGAACAAATTAATGCGTTAAACGAAAAACTACCTGTATTCGCATTTGCTAATGAACAATCAGCACTTGATGTATCGTTAACTGAGCTACGTTTGAATGTTTCGTTCTTCGAATATGCGCTTGGTATGAGTGATGATATCGCATTGAAAATTAACCAAGCGATTGACAAGTACAAAGGCGAACTAATGCCTCCGTTCACGAAAGCACTGTTTAATTATGTTGAAGAAGGTAAATATACTTTCTGTACCCCAGGCCACATGGGCGGTACCGCGTTTCAACGTAGCCCTGCAGGTAGCATTTTCTATGACTTCTATGGTCCAAACGCATTTAAAGCTGACGTATCAGTGTCGATGCCAGAGCTTGGTTCATTACTCGATCATTCAGGGCCACACCAAGAAGCTGAAGAGTTCATTGCAAAAACTTTTAACGCCGATCACTCTTATATTGTGACTAACGGTACATCGACTGCAAACAAGATCGTCGGTATGTTCTCTGCGCCATCTGGTAGCACTGTGCTTATCGATCGTAACTGCCATAAATCACTGACTCACTTATTAATGATGAGTGACATTACGCCAATCTACTTCCGTCCTACACGTAATGCGTACGGTATCCTCGGTGGTATTCCACAAAGTGAATTCAGTCGTGACGTGATTGCTACGAAAGTAGCGGCGACACCAAATGCAGTGATGCCAAATTATGCCGTAGTCACGAATTCTACTTATGATGGTCTGTTATATAACACTCAATATATTAAAGAGACATTGGATACTAAGTTCATCCACTTTGACAGTGCTTGGGTTCCTTACACTAACTTCAATCATATTTACGAAGGTAAGTGCGGCATGAGTGGTGAAGCGATGCCTGGTAAAGTGTTCTATGAAACACAGTCTACCCATAAACTATTAGCAGCATTCTCACAATCATCGATGATCCACATTAAAGGCGACATTGATAAAGAAACATTTAATGAAGCGTATATGATGCACACTTCAACGTCGCCACAATATTCTATTGTAGCGTCAACTGAAACTGCAGCAGCGATGATGCGTGGCAATACCGGTAAGAAGCTAATGCAAGATTCGATTGATCGCGCTATTCGTTTCCGTAAAGAAGTTAAACGCCTTGAAAAAGAAACTGAAGGCTGGTTTTTTGATGTATGGCAGCCTGAAGATATTGAAACAACTGAATGTTGGAATCTAGATCCCCAAGACACTTGGCACGGCTTTAAAGATATCGACGCTGACCATATGTACCTAGATCCAATTAAAGTAACCTTGTTAACTCCGGGGATGGACGGTGACTACTTAGCTGAAACTGGTATTCCTGCGTCATTAGTGGCTAAATTCTTAGATGAACGTGGCGTTGTGGTAGAAAAAACAGGACCATATAACCTGTTATTCCTATTCTCAATTGGTATCGATAAAGCGAAATCATTGGCATTATTGCGTGCATTGACTGAGTTCAAGCGTGGTTTCGATCTAAACTTAACGGTGAAAAACTTTATCCCTACGCTATACGCTGAAGATCCTAAATTCTATGAAGACATGCATATCCAAGACTTAGCTCAAGGTATTCATGACATGATGAAGAAATTCAAATTGCCAGAGTTAATGTTTAAAGCGTTTGATGTATTGCCTGAACTTAAAATAACGCCAAACGCAGCATGGCAACAAGAGTTACGTGGCCATACTGAAGAAGTGAAGCTAGAAGAAATGGTTAATCGTGTTAATGCGAATATGATCCTGCCTTATCCTCCAGGTGTGCCACTTGTATTACCTGGTGAGATGATCACTGAAACATCACGTCCCGTATTAGACTTCTTGGAAATGCTGTGTGAAATTGGTACCGAATTCCCTGGTTTTGAAACAGATATTCACGGTTTATACCACCAGGCTGATGGTAGCTATACTGTGAAGGTTTTAAAGCAAGATTAAGTTGCATTTAACCATTTAATCTATAAATTAATCTTATTGATGATTCAACCAAAGAGGGCTTTATGCCCTCTTTTTATTTCTTGTTAAGGTATTATTTATGAAATCTATCTTGTCTATTCAATCTCATGTTGTATTTGGCTGTGCGGGTAATAGTGCAGTCGTTTTTCCAATGCGTAGAATGGGGATTGAAGTGTGGCCGATTAATACGGTACAGTTTTCGAATCACACCCAGTATAAGCAAGGGTGGCAAGGAATGGTAATGCCGGTTGATCAAATTAAGAGTCTCGTTGATGGTTTAATCAATATTGACTGCTTATCAAGTTGTGACGCTGTACTAAGTGGCTACCTCGGTTCAGCGACACAAGGCAAGGAAGTGCTTTATGCAGTAGAGCAAGCTAAACAGCATAATGCTGATGCTTTATACTTTTGTGATCCGGTCATGGGGCATCCTGAAAAGGGCTGTATTGTCGTACCTGAAGTCATGGATTTTTTCAAATATCACGCATTGCCAAAAGCTGATGTGATCGCGCCAAATCTACTTGAATTAGAAACACTGACCGATATGAAAATAGATAATATAGAACAGGTAAAACAAGCATGTTCTATGTTGCTAGATCAAGGTGTTAAAATTGTATTGGTTAAGCATTTGAGTAAAGCGGGTATAACGGCAAGTCAGTTTGAAATGCTATTAGCTACGGCTGATGGCTACTATCATATTACCCGTCCCTTGTATGATTTTGTCAGCCAACCTGTAGGTGTCGGTGATTTGATTAGTGGCGTGATGCTTGCTAATTTATTAGCTGCTCATAATCCAGTGACAGCGTTTGAATTGACGAATGCGGCTGTTGATGCGGTATTGGAAGCGACCTTTAAGCAAGGCAGTTATGAACTGCAACTTATTGCCGCGCAAGACTTAATTGCTCTTCCTGAGGTGAAAGTTAACGCGACAACGTTATAGAATATAAATATAACGCGAAAAATAAGGCAGCCAATGGCTGCCTTATTTCGTTTTAATCAGGTTTTAATCAGTTGGACCTATTTATTTTGTGGGCGTAATGTCGGGAATAAGATCACGTCACGGATCGTGTGGCTATTAGTGAATAGCATCACTAAGCGATCAATGCCAATCCCTTGACCTGCTGTTGGTGGTAAGCCATGTTCAAGTGCGGTGACATAATCTTCATCATAGAACATGGCTTCATCATCACCTGCTTCTTTTTGTTGTACCTGTTCTTTGAAGCGCGCGTCTTGGTCTTCTGCATCATTTAATTCAGAGAAACCGTTGGCAATCTCACGACCACCAATAAAGAACTCAAAACGATCAGTGATGAGCGGATCATCATCATTACGACGTGCTAGCGGTGATACCTCTGCTGGATATTCTGTAATAAAGGTCGGTTGAATTAATTTCTCTTCAACTGTTTCTTCAAATATCTCGGTGATCACGCGGCCAATGCCCCAGCTTGCATCAATACGAATATTCAGACTATCTGCTAATTCAGTTGCAGCTGATAATGTTGCCAGCTGTTCAGCACGGATCTCAGGATTGTATCTTAATACCGAATCCTTCATACCTATTTTTGCAAAAGGCTGTCCAAAATCAAACGTTAAGTCGCCATAAGGCACCATTGGCGTGCCCAGAATATCAAGGGCTAAGGTACGTAACATTTCTTCTGTCAGCGCCATTAAGTCATTGTAATCGGCATAAGCCATATAGAATTCAAGCATGGTAAATTCTGGATTATGACGGGTTGAAATACCTTCATTACGGAAATTTCGATTAATTTCAAATACGCGTTCAAAACCGCCAACGACTAACCTTTTTAGATACAGTTCTGGTGATACACGTAAATACATATCCATATCGAGTGCATTATGTCGGGTTATGAATGGACGTGCAGAGGCTCCACCAGGGATCACTTGCATCATCGGAGTTTCCACTTCCATAAAGCCATTTTTGCTTAACAGATTACGAATGCCAGTAATGACTTGCGAGCGCACTGTAAAAGTATTACGCGCTTCTTCATTGGCGATCAAGTCTAAATAGCGTTGACGATAACGGGTTTCTTGTTCTGCTAAACCGTGAAACTTGTTTGGCAGAGGGCGTAGCGCTTTTGTCAGCAATTCGATATTGGTTAAGTTAATCGTTAACTCACCCGTTTTGGTCTTAAATAAAGTACCTTCAGCGCCAACAATGTCGCCAATATCCCACTTTTTAAACTGCTCGTTATAGAAATTTTCTGGCAGATTATCGCGGCTTACATATAATTGGATCTTACCACCCATGTCTTGTAGCGTTACAAAACTGGCTTTACCCATAATTCGACGTGTCATAATTCGGCCAGCTACTTTTACTGTAACTTGTAAGTTATTTAACTCATCAGCACTGTTATCATCGTATTTATTTAATAGCTCATTTGAGATCGCATCGCGGCGAAAGCTATTAGGAAAAGCATTGCCTTTGCTACGTAAATCTGCCAATTTTTGACGACGTTGTTCAACTTCACTTTGAAAATCGATTTCTGGGTTTTGAATGGTTTCCGACATATATAGCCTCTTATCTTTAATATATTAATTCATGTTATATGATTTATTGTTAAGTTAATGATTACGTTTAGTGTGAAAATTGCAGTACCACAATGCCTGAAATTAACAGTGGTACGCCTATTTGGCTACGACGTCCTATCGTTTCGCCAAACATATACTTATCGACCAATAGGGTGCCTACAATACCGCCAGCACCCCAAGTCGCATAGGCAATCGATAGTTGGATTGACTGCACCGCTTGACCTAGACTGATAAAGGCCATTGCAACCAATGCAATTGCAAATACGCCTGGTAGTTTATTTTTAAAACCATCTGATAATTTTAAAAAGTAATTGGCGGTAATATCTAACAATATGGAAAAACACAAGAATACGATGTGTATGAGTTCTGCATTATTCATCATCATGTCCTTCATCTGTGTTAATAAAGATAAGTCCAGCGACGATCAAACCAACACCGAAAATTTTAGCGGGAGTGATCATTTCATCAAACAGGTAATTACTAATGACTGTGATGAGTAAGATCCCAACCCCTTCCCAAATTGCGTAAGCCACTCCTAAAGGAATTTTTTGGATTGCTTTAGATAATAAAAAATAGGATATCCCTATTAATATAATCATCGCTACTGTACCTGTTACGGGGTTGTTCTCAGCTGAATAGCGCATGGAAATGGTGCCTGCGACTTCAGCTACAATGGCGAAAAACAGCATCATGCTGTGATACATAAAAAGTCCCTATTTGTATTAATAATGCTGTAATTAATGTCTTATTTAATTACTATGGGATTAAGTGTATCGCTGGTTACTAAAAAGATGAAATCGCTCAGCGTCGGTTATTTCGTCACTAAGGGTTGTTATGAGATTAATACAAATAGAGATGTTTCTATTGGCGGTTAAAACTGGGTCGATTTCTGAAGCGGCTATACAGCTTGGTAAAAGCCGCTCTACAGTTAGCGCAGCACTGCTTGCACTTGAAGATGAGTTAGGTGTGAACTTGCTATTACGCAGTGGTAATAAAATTGAATTAAGCCATATAGGTGAAAATATCGTTGCTGACTGTCAGCGTATATATCACCTTTCCCAGGGAGTGCATGCAAAATGCGCTCATCATTTGGCTGGTGCAGAGTCGGCATTACGTATTGCGCGAGATGATGCTTTACCGGAGAAATTCTGGAACCAATTGATTAGCCAATTAGAAAAGAAATTTCCACAAACTTCTTTATCTATGTATGCCGCACCAACACCGGAATTAATCGCTTATGTGGAAAATAACAAAGTTGATATTGCTTACGGCATGATCTCGGATACTCATGATTATCAGCGACATGTACGTAGTGAGTTGGGTCAGCTTAGAATGATGGCGGTCGCCGCCGCTGCTCACCCATTACATACAATTGGTAATCGCTTGACCAGTAATGATTTAGCCTTATATACCGAGGTTGTTCTAGCCTATATGGATGACTTATTAACCGTTGAGGCGTCGATTAGTCACCGTTATATCGGTTTAACGTTTTATGAGTATTTACGTGATGCGGTATGTAATGGTGTTGGCTGGGCTAAGGTACCGGCGCCTTTGATTACTGATCAACTTAGAAATGAAACACTTAAAGTACTTCGTTATAAAAAATCGATGAGTTGGGAGATTTATGGTGAAATTACAGGTGTCGATTTCTGTCGTGGCGCGGTGACAGATTGGATTGCAGAGCAAATTGAGCACTACTTGATTACTGAGTCACACTAATTACTAATTGTTAGCTGCGTAACTGGCAATCTCAATATATTCGCTAATACTTAAGTCTCTATCTTACATTAAGGGGTCGACTTATGTTAGTAAAACACTTATGGGGTTTATACGTACAGCCCAAGGACGAATGGATTGATATTGATACCCACCATGAGTCTTTATTATCCGTCGTTGTAAGTCTGTTATTTTTTGCTTTAATTCCGGCTATGTCCGCCTGGTATACCGCAACAGTGACAGGTTGGAAGCTTGGTGTTGGGGAAACAACTTATTTATCTTCTTCAAGTGCGACGATCATGGCTGTAGCTATGATAATTGTCAGTATCACGTTGGTCGCTACATTTGCCATTTTTGTACAATGGATGGCGGGTAACTTTGGTTCATCATCGAGCTTTACTCAAGCGTTAGAATTAACGACATATACCGCAGCACCGATCTTCATTACGGGGATTGCTGCTCTGATCCCTGTTGCTTGGGTGATCATGATTGCGTTATTAGTTGGTGTCGCATTTTCGGTGCGTGCTCTTTACACTGGTGTGCCAGTGATTATGCACATTACTGAAGAACGGGGATTCATTTATGCCTCGTCGTTACTGACCGTTGGACTGGTGTTATTTGTTGCGTCTATGGGCTTTACTGTCGTGATGTGGAGCTTTGGATTAGGTCCACAATTTGTAATTTAATCAGGTCCACAATATTAAGTATTTTTCAGCAGCGATATAGGCTCATTCTATATCGCTGTTTTTATTTAACAGTATGATTTAAATTGTGCATTTAAATTTCACCACGCTCGTCTCCAGAAACTGCCCTCGATGTAATATTCACAAGCACTTGCCCGCAAATGCACCATATCAAGTAGATTAACGCTTGAATATCTATTAGTGTTATTTAACTGTGTGAAACTTAACATGAAGATAAAAATAATAGATGGTCGTGAGACTTTCGTGATGATTGAAGGTTAGGCTTACAATTAGACGCGTATTGATGAGTGCAAGGATAGGTGCCAGATGGCTATTAATGATAAAGAACAAAATTCGAAGAGTAAAAAAATTATTATCGCGGTAATTATTACCGTATTTTTATTGTGGTATGGCTTTGACCTAAACCAGTACGCTTCGCTAGAACAAATTAAAACATTACAACAAACGTCTGGTGACTATATTGCTGAGAACCGCTCGTTGGCGATGCTCATCTTCTTTGTTAGTTATGTTGTGATCACTGGTTTCTCATTACCGGGCGCTGTATTACTCACTTTACTTGGCGGTGGTTTGTTTGGCTTTGGTTATGGTTTATTGCTGATTTCTTTTGCCAGTTCTATTGGTGCTACGTTAGCCTTTTTGGTCAGTCGTTATTTATTAAGAGATTACGTGCAAAATAAATTTGGTTCACGTCTTGATGCGATCAATAAAGGCGTTGAAAAAGAAGGTGACTTTTATTTATTCTCGCTGCGTTTAATTCCTGTTTTTCCTTTCTTCCTCATTAATATTTTAATGGGTTTGACCAAAATTAGTACTCGTAGCTTTTACCTTGTTAGTCAAGTCGGTATGTTAGCTGGAACCGCTGTCTATGTGTGGGCGGGAACTCAGTTAAGTGAAATCAATAGCTTATCTGGAATTGCTTCTCCTTCATTGCTAAGTGCATTGGCATTACTCGGTATTTTCCCTTGGATCGCCAAACGTGGATTAGCACTATTTAGTCAGCGCAAACGTTATGCTCGTTGGACGAAACCAACATCATTCGATCGTAATATGATTGTTATTGGTGCTGGTGCTGGCGGTTTGGTAAGTGCCTATATCGCTGCCGCAGTTAAATCAAAAGTAACCCTAGTTGAAAAGCACCGTATGGGGGGGGACTGTTTAAATACCGGTTGTATACCATCTAAAGCATTGATCCGTAGCGCACATGCGGTTGCTGAAATAGACCGTGCTAATGAATTTGGTATTGATGCTGAAATTAAGCAGGTTAATTTTGAAAAAGTGATGGGACGTATTCAAAATGTCATTAAAGCGATTGAACCGCATGATTCGATTGCGCGTTATTCAGCAATGGGTGTTGAGTGCTTAACTGCAGAAGCTAAAATTATCGACCCGTGGCGCGTGCAAATTGGTGAGCAGGTATTAACGACTAAAAATATAGTCGTTGCTACTGGTGCGCGTCCTATTATACCGCCTATTCCCGGATTAACTGATGTACCTTATTTAACATCGGATACGCTGTGGCAATTAACTGAGCAACCGTCGCATTTACTAGTCTTAGGCGGTGGACCTATTGGTTGTGAAATAGCACAAAGCTTTGCCCGTTTAGGCTCTACTGTGACGCAAGTTGAGATGGCGGACCAACTGTTGGGGCGCGAAGATGAAGACGCTGTTGCTGTAGTGCAAGACGAGTTGCTAGCTGATGGCGTTAATATCTTACTCGGTAATAAAGTGGCCAGTTTTGTGAGTGAAGATGGTCAATACAGCGCGGTATTATCAAATGGTGATTCGGTCATTTTTGACCAAGTGTTCTTAGCGTTGGGGCGTCAGGCTAATACCCGTGGTTTTGGTCTAGAAGAACTTGATATTGCGATCACTGATCGTGGTCTTATTGAGATTAATGAGTACCAACAAACTTCTATTCCTAATATATATGCCGTTGGTGATGTTTCTGGACCTTATCAACTTACCCACGTGGCTGCGCATCAAGCTTGGTTTGCGGCGGTAAATGCCTTATTCGGCTCAGTGAAAAAGTTTGCCACCGATTATCGAGTGATCCCTGCGGTGACTTATACCTACCCTGAACTTGCCCGCGTTGGGCTCAGTGAAAATGAAGCGCAGCAAGCACAGCTCGATTATCAGGTGACGAAATACGATATTGATGATTTAGATAGGGCGATCACTGATAGTGAAACCAAAGGTTTTGTTAAAGTGATCACTGCAGGCAATAGCGATAAAATTTTAGGTGTGACGATTGTAGCGAGCCATGCTGGTGAGTTGTTGGCCGAATACACGTTAGCAATGAAATATAAACTGGGCTTAAATAAAGTGCTAGGCACCATTCATCCGTATCCAACCATGAGTGAAGCCAATAAATATGTGGCAGGTAATTGGAAGCGCAATAATAGCCCTGAGAAGTTATTATCTTGGGTAGCAAAGTTTCATCGTTATATGCGTAAAGCTTAAAGGTAAGTTTTTAGTTATACCTGGCTATCAGTCACTATGGTGAGAAAATAGAATCGTCCTGAAAATATCGTATATAATCGCTCGTACTAATTTTATTGTACGTTCTTTTGTTCGGGTTATTTTCATTCCGATACTTCTTATTTGATGAACTCAGGTAGATATTGATGTTGTTACAAAAAAGTCGCTACCATGGCGTAGCGGCTGAAATTCAATTACAGATAGAACAACGGATATGGCTACCTGGAGAGCGTATTCCTTCTATTCGTAAAATGAGTAAAATACAAAACATCAGTCCGATGACGGTATTAAAAGCGTATGAGCTGTTAGAGGCTGAAGGCTGGATTTATGCTAAACCACGCTCTGGCTATTTTGTTGCTGCTCATCTCAATCGCCTTGCTATCCCTCAACAAACTATCCCGCAACTTACTAATCGCGCGATTAAGATCAATGAGCATGTCTTTGAAGTACTGACTGCTTGTAAACGTCCCGATATTGTCCCACTTGGATCTGCTTTTCCTGATCCGGAACTGTTTCCACTCAAAGAGTTAGGCCATGCGTTAGCTAAAACGATTAAAACCATGCCTGCGATCAGTGCTGTCACTGAGTTACCTCCGGGGAGTGTGGCTTTAAGGCGAGCGATTGCGCAACGCTATATCCGTGACGGCATCGATGTGTCTATTGAGGATATTGTTATCACTTCGGGGGCGATGGAATCATTAGGTTTGAGTTTAATGGCTGTGACAAAACCGGGTGATACTGTCGCGATTGAATCACCGGCTTTTTATGGTGTTCTGCAAACCGTCGAACGATTACAACTTCAAGCTATTGAAATTACGACCGATCCACAATTCGGTATGTCGGTAGATGCATTGCAACATGCAGTGCAGCATCATGACATTAAAGCTTGTTGGCTCATGAGTAAATACCAAAATCCGCTGGGTTCATCGATGCCAGAATCACATAAATTAGCTCTTCTTGAGGTACTCGCTAAAGCGCAGATCCCGCTGCTTGAAGACGATGTTTACAGTGAACTGTATTTTTCAGAGCAAAAACCGCAACCGATCAAAGCATATGACGAACAAGGTCTGGTACTGCACTGTTCTTCATTTTCAAAATGCTTAGCACCTGGGTTTAGAGTTGGCTGGGTAGTGGCTGGGCGGTATGCTAAGCAAATTGAACAATTACAGTTGATGACGACGCTTTCTGCTGCAGTACCTAATCAACTCGCGATTGCTGAATTTGTATTACATGGTCGTTATGATATTCATTTACGGCAGTTAAGGCGCCAACTAAAGTCTCGCCAGCAACAGATGCAACATGCGATTGAAGAATACTTCCCAGTTGAAACTAAGATCACCAGACCGAGTGGCGGTTACTTCTTATGGCTTGTGCTGCCAGAGCATATAAACACCGGTGAGTTACTGCATATTTTACTCGACCAGTACAATATCAGTATCGCGCCGGGTACCTTGTTTGCCAGTGATCATAAATATAAAAACTGCATGCGAATCAATTGTTCGTATTTACTCACGGACAAAATCCGCAAAGCATTGATTACGTTAGCGCTGTGTATTTCTGCATCGCCACATAAATAACAACTGTTCTAGTCTTTATTTATAACTAAAGTATCTGTTATAGGGTTGTTTAGTACTGATCTGTACTATGCCTATACGATCGATTTGTGTTTCAATAGCCCCCGTTAATTCATTAACTAATACCATCCATTAAGAGATAGCGGAATTAGCGTTTGTTAACTTGCTTTTAAATCGACTAGCAAGTTTTACTATTATAATAAGTGCTTGATTAAATTAATAAGCGTGAGCTAAGTCAGATGATTATAAAGACTTATTAAGCTTTTTTGATATAATTTAAGTTATAAAAATAAGGAGCATGTAATGTCTGAAGAACGCATAAATATAAAAGATGTAACCCCTAAAGTGAAGCCTAAATATACCAATGTGGGCGCTGATAATCATATCTATGTCCGTAACATGACAGGTGTATTTCAGCGACTGAGAAAGTACATGGGTTGGTTTTTTATGGTTCTGTTTTTAGCATTACCTTTGTTCCAGTGGGATGGCCATCAGGCTATTTTATTAAATATTGCTGAACAACGTATTCATATCTTTGCATTAACTATTTTCCCTCAAGATCTGATGATATTAGCCTTGCTGCTGATCGTCGGCGCCTTCGCGTTATTTTTTATCACCGCTTATTTAGGCCGAGTTTGGTGTGGTTTTATGTGCCCACAAACGATTTGGACCTTTATCTTTATTTGGTTCGAAGAAAAAATTGAAGGCTCAGCCAATAAACGTTTGAAGCTAAACCAAGGTCCTGCCACGGCTGATAAAGTCAAAAAGAAAGCCCTTAAACACAGCGCATGGTTGAGTGTTTCTGTTATTACTGGTCTGGCGTTTATGGCTTATTTTGTGCCTATTTTTGAGCTTTATACTGACTTTTTCACGCTGCAAGCGAGTGGTAACGTGTATTTCTGGGTACTGTTTTTTGCATTTTGTACTTACGGTAATGCTGGCTGGATGCGTAGTATTATGTGTACTCACATGTGCCCATATGCGCGTTTTCAATCGGCAATGTTTGATACTGATACCTTAATTGTTGGCTATGATTTTAATCGTGGCGAATCACGAGGCCCACGTTCACGTAAAGCAGATCATAAAGCCAAAGGTTTAGGTGATTGTATCGACTGTAACTTATGTGTTCAGGTATGTCCTGCTGGTATTGATATTCGTGATGGTCTGCAATATGAATGTATTAACTGTGGTGCTTGTATTGATGCATGCGATCAAACGATGGAACGTATGAATTATCCAAAAGGCTTGATACGTTATACTTCTGAAAATGAACTAAACAATAAACCGCACGAAAAGAGCCGTTTCAAGTTAATTGGTTATGGCGTGATAATGACGCTGATGACGGTGATGTTTGCCGTGAGTGTGGTGAGTATTTCGCCTGTACAAATGGATATTATCCGCGATCGAAACGCACTCTATCGTGAAAATTCTGACGGTAATATTGAAAATACTTATACATTGAAAATTATTAACAAAACATCATTTACTCAGAAGTACAGCTTGTCGGTTACCGATGTGCCTGATCATGAATGGTTTGGCCCACGTGAAGTCGAAGTATTACCGGGTGAATTGTTAGTACAGCCGGTCAGTTTAGCTATTGACCCGTTTGACCTGAAACAACCTGTGATTAAAATTAACTTTGTTATTACTGAGCAAGACAATGATCATTATGTCTTTACCCAGCAAAGTCGTTTTATCAGCAAGTTATAGTCTCTATATTTAACTATAAATAGCTTTATAATCAATGTAAGTTAAAGTAAATAGCAAGCCCAGTGATACTGGGCTTGCTATTATCGTATCCAATCTAAAAATTGTCGTATGTCTATGGCGGTTATTTGGATATTGAGATTTGTATAAAGAGTCTTTTTTAGGAAATAACAATGACAGAACTACCTGTTGATTACAGTTTGCTTTCCCCTGATTTTATGTTGGATGCGATAGAGTCTATCGGTATTCGCGTGGATTCAGGTCTGTTGGAATTAAACAGCTATGAAAATCGCGTGTTTCAATTTCTGGATGAAAATCGTCAACGCTTCGTGGTTAAGTTTTATCGTCCTGTACGTTGGAGTGATGAACAGATCCAAGAAGAACATGATTTTTCTTTACAGTTAAAAGCGGCTGAAATTGATGTGGTTGCACCGTTACAATTTGATGGTCGCAGTCTATTTATCTATCAAGGTTACCGTTTAGCTATTTTTCCGAGTGTGGGGGGGCGTCCAATTGAAGTGGATAATCTCGATGCTTTGGAATCGGTAGGGCGTAATCTAGGCCGTGTACACCAGTTAGCGAGTCAGCAACCATTTGTACATCGACCAACATTGTCGATTGCAGAATTTGTGCAAGCTCCAAAGTTGATATTACAACAAAATAACTTTGTACCAGCGCATTTAGATACTTCTTTTTATAATGTTTATGATGCGCTTGCCAAAGAAATTTCGTTGCAATATAAACCGGATGATAAGCAGTTAATTCGTTTACACGGTGATTTGCATGCGGGTAACATTTTGTGGCGTGACGATAAGGTATCGTTGTTGGACTTTGACGATTGCCGTCAAGGACCTGCAGTGCAAGACCTATGGATGATGTTACATGGTGAGAACCATGAGCAGCGATTACAGTTGGAAGTGCTGCTTGAAGGTTATGAGGAATTTTGTGCCTTTGATACTAAGCAGCTAAAATTAATCGAACCGTTACGTGCAATGCGGATGATGAACTACATGGGCTGGATTGCTAAACGTTGGCATGATCCTGCTTTCAGTCGTCATTTTTCGTGGTTTACTGATGAGCAGTTCTGGCAACAACAGGTCGGTTTTTTACAAGAACAGATTGATAATATGCAAAAACCGCCGTTATCTCTCATTCCTAATTACTAATTTTTTGTACAGTTAATTATGTTTATTTTAAATTTTCAGGAAGGAAAATGATGAAGAAATTATTTATATTGATCACTGCAATGCTATTTTTACCGTTTGCCAATGCGGCACAGTTTAAAGAAGGCGTGCACTATGATGTTATCTCTGAGCAGGCAACATCGAAGCCACAAGTAGCTGAATACTTTTCGTATTTTTGCCCACACTGTAATAAATTCGAACCAATTATGACGGAAGTAACGAAGCGTCTTGAAGGCAGTGATATTAAAGTTGAAAAAAATCACGTTGCTTTTATTGGTCGTGAAATGGGTATCGAAATGCAAAAAGCATTTGCGACTGCTGAACTATTGAATGTTGAACATAAAATGTCATCAGCAATTTTCTCTGCAATCCATGATCAAAAACGTCGCTTCACAGGCCGTGATGATATCCGTACTGTTTTTACAGATGCGGGTGTTGACGGTAAGAAGTTTGATGCAGCGGTAAATAGTTTTGCTGTTAACGGTAAAGTAGCTCGTATGGATAAAAACACGGCATCAAATAATATCCGTGGTGTTCCAGCACTAATTGTTAACAATAAATACCAAATTAACATGGGCAGCATTAAGGCAAGTGGTGAAGAGTTTAACGTTAAACTAGCTGCTTTGATTAAATACCTAGCCGCTAAAACTGAGTAATTTATTTGTATTTACCTGGTTAATTTAGGTAATCATAGGTATTAAAAAAGGACGCGATTGCGTCCTTTTTTTTATCTAAGTAATACGGTTAGGTTACTGTTCCCAAACAATCTTAGATTTATGATTTTCTTCGTAGAAAGGTTTAAAGCGGCTTTCTAATTCATGACGCTTAAACTTCAACGTCGGCGTTAATAAACCGTTATCCACTGTCCATTCATCTTTTAATACAATGATATGGCCAATACGTGCATGGGATTCCAACGACTTATTAATGTGCTGACGTGTTTCTTCAAGGTTGCTGGTCATCACTTCTTGACCTTGCTCACGCGCTTCAGGAGATAGCACGACTAATGCTACTGGCTGAGTCAGTGCAGTACCGGTAATACAGATTTGCTCGATATTAGGGTTTTCACCAAACTTACATTCAATTGGCACTGGTGTAACGTACTTACCTTTCGATGTTTTGAAGATATCTTTTACACGACCGGTAATTTTCACATAACCGTTCGCATCGATCTCGCCTTTATCACCAGTTTTGAAATAACCTTCTTCATCGAATGATTCTTTCGTTTGTGCTTCATCTTTGTAATACCCTGTCATCAGGCCATCACCTTTTACTAAAATCTCACCGATCTCTGAAATTTTAAGTTCAACACCTTTACCTGGCTTACCAATGGTACCGATTTTTTGTGGGTTGAATGGGTGGTTTAATGTGCCGTAAGCGAGGTTTTCTGTCATGCCCCATGCTTCGGTAATATTTAAACCAAGACGTTCATACCATTGCAATAATGCAGGTGATACGGCGGCAGAACCACAACCAAGCATACGCGCATGGTGTAAACCTAGACCACGTTTAATCTTCGCTCTTACTAAACCATTAACGAATGGAATTTTTAGCAGGAAGTTAAGTTTGTGCGCTGGCATTTTTTGTAAAACGCCCATTTGGAAACGAGTCCATAGACGAGGAACAGAAATAAACAGTGTCGGCTCTACAGATTGGATATTACTAACAAAGGTATCGAGTGACTCAACAAAAGACACTACGCCTTCGCCAGCATAAATACTACTACCTTCAATATAAACACGTTCTGTAATGTGTGCGAGTGGTAAATAAGATAGCAGTCTGTCGCCAGCGATAAAGCCTAAACTAGTAACAATGTTTTGTGATGCTGATTTGAATGCCGCAAACGTGATCATCACGCCTTTTGGATTACCAGTACTGCCTGATGTGTAAATGATAGACATCAGGTCTTCTAAGTTGATTTTCGCTGGCGTCGCTAATGGTTGATGCTGCTCCAGCAGGTCATTCCATTTGTATTGGCAAGTTAGCGTGTCATATGGATAGCTGATCGTGATCACGTCTGCAGGCAGTTTACCTTCTAGACTCTGATAGTTATCTAATTTACCAACAAATAGCACCTTTGCTTCACTGTGCTCTAATACGTAATTGATGGTTTTCGCATTTGCTGTTGAGTAAATTGGCACGCTAATAAAACCTGCGTACATAATGGCTAAATCATTAATGAACCATTCGGCGCTGTTTTTTGCCAGGATCGCGATTTTATCACCAGGCGTTAAGCCCATTGATTGCAGTGCTTGAGCAATACGTTTTGTTTGGTCTGCTACTTGTGACCAGGTGAAATCATGAAACGTACCATTAATTGGTTGGCGTAAATACACCTCATTGGCACGATGCTTTTCCCAGTGCAATAAGGCATCGAGAGGTGTGTTTAAATTTGGTGCTAATGTGCTCATATGTGGTCCCGAAAAAAGAGTAATGCAACAATGCATTAACAGTTATAGCATGTTACACCTTGTTTCGTTTAAGATTAAAGTAAAAGTGAGATCTTAATGTCGTTTTAGAATTTTGACTCTATTTGTGCCAGTTATTCGCACTTTATTTACCCCTAAAGCGTTATTTTGTGGGGTGTTTTAAAAAATAAAATGAACTGGCGCACAAATTTAAAATCCTAATATTGTCACTGTTATTGCTATTTTTGTTGATTATAGGTTGCGATCTGTTGATCTTTACGTTGCCACAGGCTTGTCACCCACTGTTGAAAATTATGTTTAAAAGTAGCATCATTTTCATAATCACCTTGCAACTCAGTGGTGATTTCAATTGTTTCCACCCGGATCACGATGCGTTTTAGTTTACCTTGTAATAGATCTTTAAACGGTGAGTCTGGATTGTCAGGGTAGATGATGGTTACATCTAAAATCTTATTGAAGGTTGAGCCCATTGAGGCGAGAGATAATGCGATCCCCCCTGATTTTGGCGGTAGTAAATATTGATAAGGCGACTTGGTTTGTTGTTTTTTGTGTTCTGTAAAACGGCTACCTTCGGCAAAGTTGACGATGGTTGTTGGTGCTAGTTTTGCTTTCGAACAGGCTTTACGTGTACTTTCCATATCCTTGCCTTTCAAGTGCGGTTTTTTAGCTAACAACTGTTTGCTATAACGTTTCATGAATGGCATGTCTAATGCCCAGCAAGCTGTACCAACAAATGGAATGTATATGATTTCCTGCTTAACAAAAAACTTAGGCAGTGGGATCTTGTTAGAAAAAACAGAAAATAAGATCACAATATCTGTCCAACTGTGGTGATTGGATATCAACAAATACCAACTGCTTTTATTCAAGTCGCCAGTAATTTTAATATCCCATTCCACTTTATTAATGAGCGAGATCATGCAGGTATTAATACATGCCCAAAGATTCAGTAGCGAATCTGCAAGCTGGCGCATAGGCCTTTGCACGGGAGCAAAGGGTAAAATAAATTTAATTAGTCCAGTAATACTGATCAAAGTTAATGAGCAGATAATGTTGATAATTACTAATGCACTACTGATAATCATTAATAAAAACGTCGGTAGAAAATTAATCATTTACTTGAGCCTGCTTAAGTTCTTCTAACTCTTTATCTTTGTTTATCCATAACGCATTAACCCATTGCTGGAAATTAGCCTGGAAGGCTTTGTCACTACTGTAGTCACCAATATGATCAGGGCTGATGTCTTTCGTATTGACTTGAACCTGGATCTGTTGCACTTGGCCACTAATGAACTGCCAAAAAGTGGGGATGCCTTGCGGATAGTAAATCGTCACGTTGACTAAGGTATCTAATTGACCATCCATCGCATCAAGCGCAAATGCCATACCACCTGCTTTCGGTTTTAATAAGTGTGTAAATGTGGATGCTTGTTGGCTATGTTTATTTTGAGTAAAACGCGTGCCTTCGACAAAATTCATCACACTTACTGGTTTATGCTTAAACTTAGCGCAGGCTTTCTTTGTTGTTTCAATATCTTTGCCACGCATGTGTGGGTTCTTTGCTAAAAACTTTTTGCTATAGCGTTTCATGAAGGGGAAGTCGAGCGCCCACCAAGCTAAGCCTAAAAACGGCACAAAGATAAGTTCTTTTTTTAAGAAGAACTTTAGAAACGGGATCTTACCGTTTAATACTCGTTGTAAAACCAAGATATCAACCCAAGATTGATGGTTTGAAATCACCATGTACCATTTATTCAGCGATAGTCCTTCAACACCGTTAACTTGGATGTCTGGGTTACCAATGAGTTTTTGCGTTATACCATTTACTGAGATCCAGTTTGAAGCACAGCCATCGAGTAAATGGTTAAGTACTTTTTGTGCGATAGGTAATGGAATAATACTTTTGAGCAGCGAGAAAATAACAATGGGGATTAACCAAAATATGGTATTCAAAAGATAACTGATAAATGCAATGGCACCTGCCACCTTCTGGGTGAATATTGATAACATTATATGGCCTTGGTGTGATGAAGAGATGAAATGATAAAACTATCATCACGTTATGCCAAACAAAAATTGTAATTATTAAACATTAATTTGCTGTAATAACCGATCCATTGCCCGGTAGGAAAGTGCTTCAAGTAAATGTGATTTATTGATATCTATACAATTGTTTAAATCTGCAATGGTGCGGGCTACCTTAATTATCTTATGAAAGGCCCGTGTTGATAGCCCCATTTTATCTATCGCGAGTTCTAAAAACACCGCATCTTGATGTTGTAGCGAGCAGTGTAATTCTATTTCTTTACTGGTGAGTGCGTCATTTAACTTATTACTTCGTTGGCGCTGGATAGCTTGCGCTGCACTGACTCTTTGCTTGATGGTCTCGCTGCCTTCACCACGTTGCCCTTGTTCGGTTAAGCTGCCTTTGGGTAATGCGGGCACTTCAATGGTGAGATCAAATCGATCTAAAAATGGTCCGGATAATTTACTTAAATATTTCGCGACCTGGCTACTATTTCCACCGAATCTATTATTGTCGTAATACCCAGAAGGCGAGGGGTTGAGGGCGCCAATTAACTGAAAACGAGCAGGGAAATCGACTTGTTGGTTGGCGCGAGAAATACTGATTTTTCCTGCTTCTAAGGGCTCGCGTAATGAATCGAGCGCCTTACGCTGATACTCGGGAAGTTCGTCCAAAAACAATACTCCGTTATGCGCGAGGGTAATTTCGCCAGGGCGCGGATTACGGCCTCCACCAACTAATGCTACGGCTGATGAAGTATGGTGAGGAGTCCGAAAAGGCCGACGGCACCAGTCTTGAGCAACAAATTCATTACCACTAATGGACTTAATCGCTGCACACTCTAACGCTTCTTGCTCTGTCATATCTGGTTGAATACTGGTTAAGCGACTAGCAAGCATGGTTTTACCTGTGCCGGGAGGGCCAAATAATAGTAAATTATGACTGCCAGCCGCACAGATCTCTAAGGCGCGCTTGGCACTTTGCTGGCCGATAATATCTTGCATGTCTTGTTGGTTATCCTCAGTACTAAGCGGCGAGGCTATTCGTTTGGCGATGGGAAGTGTCTGCTCTGCATTGAGGTGCTGACATACTTGCTGTAAGTCAGCGGCAGTAAAACAATTGGCGTTGTCGATCAGCGCCGCTTCATGACCATTATCGAACGGAATAATACTGCTTCTCGCTGCCTTTTTACCGGCAATTATACTCGGGATAGTACCGCGGCAGGCGCGCAGTTTACCGGATAGCGATAACTCACCGACAAACTCTAGTTGTTGATGTTGGCTGGTGATCACTTGCTGTGAGGCAATTAAAATAGCGATCGCAATCGGTAAATCATAACGGCTGCCTTCTTTGGGTAAGTCAGCGGGTCCCAAGTTAACCGTGATACGTTTGGCTGGCATGACAAAATTAGAATTCATTAACGCACTGCGAACCCGATCTTTGGCCTCTTTGACTGATGTCTCAGGTAAACCGACAATAGTAAAGCCGGGTAGCCCTTCGCTGATATGTACTTCGATGGTAATTAAGGGCGCATTGATACCTAAAATTGCACGGCTATAGATCACAGCTAAATTCATTCATTATCCTTGGTCACTTTATTGGTGTATTTTTACCCTAGTGTAATTAACGATAAGCACGGCTGAATTAGGTGGATTATTTTAAAACCTTAAGCAAGGGCAATTTGCCACAGTCTATTTTGTGATGTTTGTCATGTGTGAATCTTTCAACTGGAAGTGGTTTATTTTTCAATATATTAAATTATTACTGTGCTTTTATTTGGTTGTTTGAGTTATTTTACTCGTCGTTAAAGGCTTGCTTAAATAAATTCACCATGCTAATAATGAATTATAAAAATTTTATAGAGTTGTTGGATTAGTCATATGTTTGGGTTTACTTCGCGTCTAATTATTGTAGTCAGCATTCTGGTGGTAATTATTAAATTACCAAGCCGGGGACTTACTGCTAAGCGAAAATAAGCTTAATCCAGCAATAAGAAAACCCCGGTAAATAACCGGGGTTTTTTTTTGTTTGACGTTTAATAGTTTACAAGAATGATGTTTAAAGGGATGTAGATTAATGAAAGCAACAGAGTTTATTGTAAATGCTTTACGTAAACAGGGTGTAAGCCAAGTATTTGGTTATCCTGGCGGCGCGATCATGCCATTGTATGATGCGTTATACGATGGTGGTGTGGCACATTTATTAGCACGTCATGAGCAAGGCGCTATCATGGCTGCGCTGGGTTATGCCCGAGCTGGGGCTAGAGTTGGTGTATGCATTGCCACTTCAGGTCCAGGTGCAACTAACTTAGTGACGGGTTTAGCAGAAGCAATGGCGGATTCAATTCCTGTTGTTGCTTTCACTGGGCAAGTACCTAGCGCGCTAATCGGTGTTGATACGTTCCAAGAAGTGGATATTCTTGGCATGACGTTATCGTGTACTAAGCATAGTTTTTTGGTCGAAGATCAAAATGACTTAGACCGCATCATTGCTGAAGCATTTACCATTGCGACCTCTGGCCGCCCTGGTCCAGTACTTATTGATATCCCTAAAGATATTCAATTGGCTGAGATGGCGTGTGACACGGTATCAGAATTAGCTGAATTACCACTACTTGATGGTTTGGTTGATGATCAAGTTGCTGCGGCGCGGGCATTATTACATGCAGCTAAAAAACCTGTCTTGTATGTTGGCGGTGGTGTCGGCATGGCGAATGCGGTACCTGAGCTACGCGACTTAGCGGCGGCGTTGGATATTCCGATGGTCAGTACCTTAAAAGGTATTGGTAGTGCCGACCCTGAACACCCTTATTATTTGGGTATGTTGGGGATGCATGGCCTAAAAGCGGCGAACTTAGCAGTGCAAGAGAGTGACCTATTGATTGCTGTCGGCGCACGCTTCGATGATCGCGTCACTGGTAAACTTGATGAATTTGCTCCGCATGCGAAAGTTATCCATTTGGATATTGATGCTTGTGAGCATAATAAATTACGTGTTGCTAACGTTGCTATTACTACTGATCTCAAACTTATTCTACCGGCGTTAAAAATGACGTTGGATATTGCCCCGTGGCGATTACATACCTTAGAAATGAAAGTGGAAACGGCTTTCCGTTATGACCATCCTGGCATTGCGATTTATGCACCTTTATTACTGAAGCAATTATCAGCGAGTTTACCGGAAGATCACCTTGTTGCTTGTGATGTTGGCCAGCACCAGATGTGGACTGCGCAGCACATGACTTTTACTCAACCTGAAAACTTATTATCGAGTGCTGGTTTCGGCACCATGGGCTTCGGTCTACCTGCTGCAGTCGGTGCCGCGCTAGCACGTCCAGATGCAATGCCTGTTGTGGTAACCGGTGATGGCTCGATCATGATGAACATTCAAGAGTTAGCGACAATCAACCGCGCTAAATTACCGGTTAAAATTGTGCTTATCGATAATCAACGTCTTGGCATGGTACGTCAATGGCAAACGCTGTTTTTTGATGGCCGTTTATCACAGACCATTCTTGATGATAACCCGGACTTTGTGGCATTAGCTGCGGCATGTGGTATTCCTGGTGAAACGGTTGTAGTGAAAGAACAAGTGCAACCTGCCATGGATCGTATGTTGGCGAGTGAGGGCGCATATTTCTTGCACGTACAAATTTCAGAGCAAGAAAATGTGTGGCCATTAGTACCACCTGGGGTGAATAACGGCAAGATGTTGGAGCAATATGATGAGTGTTAAACAAGTACATGAAGTGGTGATTGAAGCCGCGAATACGCTGGAAATTTTAGAGCGAGTATTACGCGTTATTCGCCATCGTGGTTTTCGTGTTAGAACGATGAATTCCGAGCAAATGAATGATTGCAATAGCATAAAGATTACGGTTACAGTATCTGGTGAGCGCGGCATTGATCTACTCACTAAACAGTTAGATAAATTGTTTGATGTGAGCAAATTAAGTTATCAGCAAATTACAGCATAAAGGAAGAAGCAGTTATGGATAATACTGAACAACAAGTTTGGTTTAATGGCAAAATGGTACCCGAATCACAAGCCAAAGTGAGCATATTTACTCATGCTCTGCATTATGGTTCATCGGTATTTGAAGGTATTCGTGCGTACGATACTCCAAAGGGACCGGCTATTTTCCGCCTGCAAGAACACATTCAACGCTTGTTTGATTCAGCAAAAATCTATGGCTGGACTATTCCTTATACTAAGCAAGAAATAGAACAAGCGTGTAAAGATGCGGTATTAGCTAATGGCCTAACGAATGCTTACTTACGCCCGCTAGCTTATATTGGCAATGTTGGTTTGGGTCTAACACCAAAATCAACCGTGTGCGATGCACTTGTTGCGGCAATGAATTGGGGCGCTTACCTTGGTGATGAAAGCTTAGAAGAGGGCGTTGATGTTTGTGTTACTTCTTGGAATCGTCTGGCTCCAAATACTATTCCAACGGGAGCTAAAGCCGGTGGTAACTATCTATCTTCACAACTGATCTCATCTGAAGCGAAGCGTCATGGCTATGCAGAAGGTATTGCACTTGATGTAAACGGTACTATTTCTGAAGGTGCTGGGGAGAATTTATTCTTCGTTAAAAATGGTGTTATTCATACACCACCAACAACGGCGTGTATCTTACCGGGTTTAACGCGTAATACGTTAATGGTGCTAGCACGTGACTTTGGTTACGAAGTACGTGAAGAGCCGATTGCACGTGAAGCGATGTACTTAGCAGATGAAATGTTCATGTGCGGCACTGCTGCTGAAGTTGTACCGGTACGTTCTGTTGATCGCATCGATATTGGTTATGGTAAACGTGGTCCAATTACAGAAAGATTACAAACAGCTTATTTTGCTTTGATCAAAGGTCAGAGTGAAGATAAATGGGGTTGGTTGGATTACGTCGCTGATCCGAGCTAAGTGTCCTTGTTTTAACGACACCCGACTAGATTATTGCTTATATTTGATTATTAAAGTGGGGCTCAGATAGGCCTCGTTGTTACTATTTTATTTTTGTTTCATGGAGAGAACAATGCCTAAATTACGTTCTGCAACATCTACTCAAGGCCGTAACATGGCTGGTGCTCGTGCCTTATGGCGTGCAACTGGTACTCGAGAAGAAGATTTCGGTAAGCCAATTATCGCGATTGCTAATTCATTTACTCAGTTTGTACCGGGTCACGTACATTTAAAGGACATGGGCCAATTAGTTGCCGATGAGATTTTGAAAGCGGGCGGTATCGCTAAAGAATTCAATACGATTGCTATCGATGACGGCATCGCAATGGGTCACGACGGTATGCTATATAGCTTACCTTCTCGAGACTTAATTGCTGATTCTGTTGAATACATGGTGAATGCTCATTGTGCGGATGCACTCGTGTGTATTTCTAACTGTGACAAGATCACCCCTGGTATGTTGATGGCGGCACTGCGCCTTAATATTCCGGTTATCTTTATTTCCGGTGGTCCAATGGAAGCGGGTAAAACCAAACTTTCAGACCAACTGATTAAACTTGATCTTGTTGATGCAATGGTCATGGGCGCAGATAAAAATGTGTCAGATGAAGATGTAGAAAAAGTAGAACGCAGCGCGTGTCCTACTTGTGGTTCATGTTCAGGCATGTTCACTGCCAACTCAATGAACTGTTTAACAGAAGCATTGGGTTTATCACAACCGGGTAATGGTTCATTAGTTGCAACGCATGCTGACCGCGAAGAGTTATTCTTAAACGCGGGTCGTCGTATTGTTGATCTGTGTAAGCGTTATTATGAACAAGATGATGAATCAGTATTGCCGCGTAACATTGCTAATCGTGAAGCGTTTGAAAATGCCATGACGCTTGATATTGCGATGGGTGGTTCAACCAATACTGTATTACATTTAATTGCTGCAGCGATTGAAGGCGAAGTTGATTACAGCTTAGCGGATATGGATGCGTTATCACGTAAAGTACCGCAGTTATGTAAAGTTGCACCGTCAACGCCGCTTTATCATATGGAAGATGTACATCGCGCCGGTGGTGTGATGGGGATTCTGGGCGAATTGAACCGTGCTGGTTTATTGCATACAGACAACATGACCGTGATGGGCATGACAATGGCTGAACAGCTCGCTAAGTTTGATATTGTCACGACTGAATCTGCAGAAGTTAAGAAGATGTATTCAGCAGGCCCTGCTGGTATTCGTACTACTAAAGCATTCAGCCAAGATTGTCGTTGGGATTCATTGGATGATGATCGTGCTAACGGTTGTATTCGTTCAATCGAAAATGCGTACAGCCAAGAAGGTGGTCTTGCCGTATTAACAGGTAACATTGCTATTGATGGCGCCGTTGTTAAAACTGCGGGTGTTGCTGACGATAATTTATTATTCCGCGGTACTGCACGGGTATTTGAAAGCCAAGATTCTGCGGTAAGTGCAATTCTAGCCAGCGAAATTAAAGCCGGTGACGTTGTTGTTATTCGTTATGAAGGCCCGAAAGGTGGTCCGGGTATGCAAGAAATGCTTTACCCAACCAGTTACCTGAAATCAATGGGACTCGGTAAAGCGTGTGCATTAATTACTGATGGTCGTTTCTCGGGTGGTACTTCAGGTCTATCTATTGGTCACGCATCTCCAGAAGCGGCAAGCGGTGGCTTGATCGGTCTGGTTGAAGATGGTGATATTATTGATATCAACATTCCAGAGCGTTCAATGAATTTGATTGTTGCTGATGACATTTTAGCGGCACGTCGTGTTGAAATGGAAAGCCGTGGTGAGCAAGCTTGGAAACCAGTGGAAATCCGTGAACGTAAAGTAACTCAAGCGCTACGCATTTATGGTCACTTTGCAACAAGTGCCGATAAAGGTGCTGTTCGTGATCGAAACCTTATCTAAGCCTTATATGAACTACCTCGTTAGTATTATCTAACTATTCACTATGATCTATATCAAGGGTTCTGCTGTCATCGACTATGATTACTGCAGAGCCCTTTTTTTTGGGCGAGATCTCGCTCACAGAAAAAATTATCTTCTGTTCAACATCAATTTAACAAATCTTATATAAAATTTTCTTAAAATTAGAATGATCTTTAGTGATTAATTCTGCAGTTCTGCGTCTATACTGCACCTATATATCGAGAAGCTTTTCTCAACCAGTTTAATAAACCATATATCGGAGTAAACAGCATATGATTATCGGCGTACCAAAAGAAATTAAAAACCATGAGTATCGCGTAGGTATGACTCCTGCAAGTGCACGTGAGCTTATTGCACATGGCCATACAGTTAATGTTGAAACATTTGCTGGTGCTGGTATTGGTTTTAGCGATAGCGATTATGAAGCTGTTGGTGCAACTATCTTAAACACAGCGGCTGAAATTTTCGCAATTGCAGACATGATTGTTAAAGTTAAAGAACCACAAGCTGTTGAACGTGCAATGTTACGTGAAGACCAAGTACTATTCACTTACCTTCACCTTGCACCAGATCTTCCACAAACTGAAGACCTAATCAAGAGTAAAGCAATCTGTATCGCTTATGAAACAGTAACTGATGCAAACGGTGGTCTACCACTTCTTGCTCCTATGTCTGCTGTTGCTGGTCGTATGTCAATTCAAGCTGGTGCACAAGCATTAGAAAAATCACAAGGTGGTTGTGGTCTTCTTATGGGTGGCGTACCGGGTGTTGCTCCTGCAAACGTTGTTGTTATCGGTGGCGGTGTTGTTGGTATGAACGCTGCGAAAATGGCTGTTGGTATGGGCGCTAGCGTAACTATGTTAGACCGTAACCTGACAGTACTGGCGAACCTAGACAACCAGTTCGACGGTCGTCTAAAAGTTGTTTATTCTACACATGATGCAATCGAAAAATATGTATTAGAAGCTGACCTCGTAATTGGTGCTGTACTAGTACCGGGTGCTGCAGCGCCTAAACTAGTTACAAAAGAGCTTATCTCACGCATGAAGTCTGGTGCTGCTGTTGTTGACGTTGCTATTGACCAAGGTGGTTGTTTCGAAACTTCACATGCTACGACACACCAAGACCCAACTTACATCATTGATGATGTTGTTCACTACTGTGTTGCTAACATGCCTGGTGCTGTTGCGAAAACATCTACATTCGCATTAAACAATGCAACACTACCGTACATCATCAAACTTGCTAACCTAGGTTGGAAAGAAGCATTAATCCAAGATGAGCACCTACTAAACGGTCTAAACGTTATCGCTGGTCACGTAACTGTTCAAGATGTTGCTGAAGCACATAACTTACCGTTCGTTGCACCAAAGAGCATGATTTTATAATCTAGCTTATTGCAATAACGTGTTAAATTAGCACCATTATTTATTAATGGTGCTTTTTTGTATGCAAAAGAAAATAACTGCGTTAATCCTTATAGCCGGACTCGGTCTATTTGGCCTCTATACAGCCCTTCAATCTGATAATACTGCTGACATTGAAAAGTCCGATGTGCCTGACTTTGCTGCTATCAGTGATGTTAATACTAAAAAAACTGCCTTCTTTAATTATTTACAACCTGCGTTTGATGTAGTCACTGCCGAAGTCTTGGCTGAACGTGCATTACTGACTACTTGGCAAAGCAAAGTCACGTTAACCACCGACGAGCAAACTCAGCTGCAAGCGATGGCTGACATGTATAAAGTCACGGCTGATACTGATCAACAAGTGATTGCGACATTATTAGTTCAAGTCGATGTCATTCCAGAAGAGTTAGTGTTTAGTCAATCTGCCAATGAAACGGGTTGGGGGACATCTCGTTTTGCTAAAGAAGGGCATAACTTCTTTGGCCAGTGGTGTTTTAGTAAAGGTTGCGGCATCGTACCGAACCAACGTGATCAAGGCGCCGTGCATGAAGTCGCGAGTTTTGATTCGATAGAAGCGTCTGTACGTTCGTATTTCCGCAATATTAACCGTAATCAAAGTTACTTACCGTTACGTGATATTCGTAGCGAGCTACGCAGTCATGATGAAAGTATTAATGCGTGTGCGCTGGCGGCGGGACTCATTAACTATTCAGAAAGAAAATCAGCTTATATCGATGAGATCCGCGCAATGATCCGTCATAACCGTAAATTCTGGCGTAACAATACCAGCACTGATTATGCTTTGTGTGCGGCGCCTGAACCTGTGATCACTGAAATCGTTACAGAAGAGGCGATTGAATTACCTGAGGTCATCACCCTGACTGACGATGCCGCTGTTGTTGAAACTGATGTTGAAGCTGAAAATACGAATGCAGCGACAGTGGAAAATACGGATACAAGTATTATTCCTGTAGACAGTGCTCATACAACTTTAGTTGAAGCGAAAAAATCCGACTCAACTAAAGTTGAGCTAAGCGATATTATCGGCAATGTTGAAAATGACGCTGTAACGCCAGAAAAACCAGTAAAAATGGCGATAGCAGAATAATTACCTAGTTTACTTTTTTGGTGCTCAGTGCCTTACTGAGTGCCTTCCTGGCTTCTTCTTTATGTTAATCCTCTTCTGTTCTCTGCACTATTGGTTCGTAAAGGTAACTTAGGTTAAATTTACGCTATAAATCACTACATTTGTTAAAAATCGCTAGTTTTTAATATTTGCCTCATTATCGATATACTGCCTACTTTTGAGTATATGAGCGTTTTTGGTGGTTTTTAGCCAGTAAAATTGCTGTTTCTTAATTTTAAGGGGGTTTTATTGATGATTATATAGATGTTACACAGTCGTAAAAGGTTAAAAAATGCTTGGATATGTGACAGACCTCAATTTTCCAGGTGCCAGATGATTGAACTGCTTCCCATAGCTAATGTAGTTGTAATACTCTCCACTTATCAAATCTTGCAGTGCAAAGAATTGTAAAAATATAAAAATAATATATAAGCAAATAAACACACATTACTATGATAATTGAAAGGCTGAGTTTGTTATGGATAAATCACTAAGTTCGAAAATATTTATATCCCTGTTTGTGGGCTTGTTACTGGGTACAATCGTTCAGTATGGCTTTGGTTCAGGATCGTTCCTTGACACATACTTTGTCGGCGCAGCTACTGCTGTCGGTACTATGTTTGTATCACTAATCAAATTGATGGTTGTACCATTAGTTTTCATCTCTATCGTATGTGGTGTATGTGAACTGAAAGACATCAAAAGTTTCGGTCGCCTAGGTGGCAAAACTTTCTTCCTTTATCTAGCTAATACAGCTGTTGCAATTACAGTAGCACTTATTGTTGCAATGATTGTACAACCAGGTGTTGGCGCTAACCTTGCTGAACTAGGTGGTACTGCGGTAACACTAGCAACAACTGAAACGCCAGATATCGGTCAACTAATTGTAAACATCGTACCAAGCAACCCTGTTCAAGCGTTTGCATCTGGTGACATGTTACAAATCATCTTCATGGCAATCATCACTGGTCTAGCGATTCAAGCACTAGACAAGAAAGGTGGTCCAGCGATCAATGCATTCCAAATCGCAAATGACATCATGATGAAACTTGTTAGCCTAATCATGAGCTTTGCCCCGTTTGGTGTATTCGCGTTAATGATTCAATTAGGTGCAACACTTGACGGTGCAACACTTGCATCTGTAGCAAGCTATGTTGGTCTAGTTGTCGCGTTACTTGTTGTTTGGATTCTAGTTGTATACCCACTAGCGGTATGGGCTACTACAGGTATCCGTCCAGCTACGTTCCGTCGTCAGATTCGTGAGCAGTTCCTATTCTCACTATCTACTGCGAGCTCAAACGCAACTATCCCTGTAACAATGCGTACACTAACTGAGAAAATCGGTGTATCTAAAACAGTTGCTGGTTTCGGTGTGCCACTAGGCGCAACAATGAACATGTCTGGTGTATCTATCTACATCTCAATTGCAACAGTATTTGCTGCAAACGCATACGGCACGCCTATCCAAGTTGGTGACTTGTTCACTATGGGTCTAACTATTCTACTATTATCAGTAGGCGCAGGTGGTGTACCTGGTGGCGGTATCGTGATGATCGGTGTGTTATTAACACAACTTGGTCTACCGGTTGAAGCACTAGCAATCATTGCAGCAGTTGACCGTATCAACGATATGTTCTGTACTTCTGCTAACGTTATCGGTGATACAGCGGTTAACACTATCGTTGCTAAATCTGAAGGCGAGCTAAACATTGAAGTTGCTAACTCAGAACCTCAAGGTGAAGCTAAAACAGCTTAATCGAATAAAATAATACGAGAAAGGGAGCTTAATGCTCCCTTTTTTATTTTCTGCTAAAAGTTATCCTGAGTTAATTCTTTTTATCTGTTTCGATTGTTGCTATAACTAGGTCATAGTACTAAGTCATGTACTCGGTATTAAAACTAGATAGAAGCGTTAACGATGGCATGCCAAAACGTTAACTTGTCAGTTATATTTCAATGGATGATCGAGTGACAAATAACGAACCCCAACAAGACCAATCGCTACTTACAGCACATGATTATTTATGTAAGATCTTATTATCACCAGTCTATGAAGCTGCCGTGGTTACCCCGTTACAGCCACTAACTAAGCTTTCGCAACGTTTAGGCAATAGCATTTTGCTAAAGCGTGAAGATCGCCAACCTGTGCATTCATTTAAACTGCGTGGCGCTTTCAATAAATTAGTTCAGCTATCTGAAGAACAGAAACTACGTGGTGTCGTTGCGGCATCAGCCGGGAATCATGCCCAAGGTGTGGCGATGTCAGCGAAAAAGCTTGGCATTAAAGCCATTATTGTCATGCCGGTTATTACGCCAGAAATTAAAGTCAGTGCAGTACGCGGCTTTGGCGCTGAAGTTTGTTTGCACGGTGATAGTTTTGATGAAGCGTCTAACTATGCTAAGAAATTATCTGCTGAAGAAGGTTACACCCTGATCCCGCCATTTGATGATCCGGATGTGATCGCTGGACAAGGCACAATTGCCCGCGAACTATTAGAACAGAATGCGCATTTAGATTACATCTTTGTACCCGTTGGCGGCGGCGGCCTAGCAGCAGGTATTGCCGTTTATATCAAACAGCTAAAACCATCGATTAAAGTGATAGGCGTCGAACCTCGAGATTCAGCCTGTTTACGTGCAGCGCTTGATGCTGGTGAACCAGTTACCCTTGATCGTGTTGGTATTTTCGCTGATGGTGTGGCGGTAAAACGCATCGGTGCTGAAACGTTCCGTCTGTGTCATGAATTTATTGATGATGTGATCACCGTAAGCAGTGATGAGATTTGTGCGTCATTAAAAGATATTTTTGAAGATACCCGTGCCATTGCAGAACCGTCGGGCGCATTAGCACTGGCTGGTTTAAAGAAATACACCGAGTTAAACAGTCTGCGTGATAACAACATGGCCGCGATCTTAAGTGGTGCTAATGTTAACTTCCATTCGTTACGCTATGTATCAGAGCGTAGTGAATACGGTGAGAAAAAAGAAGCGGTATTAGCAGTCACTATTCCTGAGCGTCCAGGTGCATTCTTAAAATTTTGTGAGTTAATCGGCAATCGTGCCGTGACGGAGTTTAACTACCGTTATTCAAACCGTGCAGCGGCGAATATCTTTGTTGGTTTACGTACGCCGCAAGGTATATCAGAATTAGCAACGGTGATTAAACAACTCGAAGACGCTGAATACCCAGTAGTTGATTTATCGGAAGATGAAATGGCCAAACAGCATGTGCGCTATATGGTGGGTGGACGTCCTGCTGAAGCTTTGCAAGAAAGGTTGTTTAGCTTTGAATTTCCGGAGAATCCAGGTGCATTACAGAACTTCTTGTTAACCCTAGGTATGAATTGGAATATTACTTTATTCCACTATCGTAATCATGGCGCAGCTTATGGCCGTGTATTAACGGGTTTTGAATTACCTGATGGTGAAATGAAAGCATTTTCAGCTTACCTGGTTAAATTAGGTTATCAGTATAAAGAAGAAACCAATAACCCGGCTTATAAGTTCTTTCTTGCTCACTAGCTTGAGTGATGGGTAAGGTTATTTATATCTGCCACTGAGAATTGCGAAATTGCCAGTGGCTTTTTATTATTTCAGGGTTATAGCTGACCCTTTTTATTTTCTCCTCCCATTATCAATACTTTGCCCTTACGCCATTGTCAGTGAATTAATAGCCTAGTTTAACTAAACAATGATACCCTTAGCGCATTAATCCCATTCTTTTTATATTGGAAAAAATTATGCTGAGCTACCGTCACAGCTTTCACGCTGGCAACTTTGCAGATGTACTGAAACACGCTGTTGAAGTATTGATCTTAGAATCGCTAAAACAAAAGGATACACCTTTTATTTATCACGATACCCACTCTGCAGCGGGTCGTTATAGCTTATCGAGTGCCAATGCTGAAAAAACAGCGGAATACGTTGATGGTATCGCCCGTATTTGGCAGCAAAGTGAAGTACCTGCACCGCTAATCCCTTATTTGAATGTGATTAAGCAGTTAAATAAAACGTCGAAATTGAAACATTATCCAGGTTCTCCGTTAGTTGCGCGATTATTGTTACGTGAACAAGATCGTATGCAAATGACGGAGTTACACCCTGCTGATGTGAAATTATTAGAGCAAGAGTTTGCTGGCGATCGCCAAGCACGCGTACATCAAAAAGATGCTTACGATGGACTAAAAGCCTTGTTACCTGGCCGTAATAAACGTGGTTTAGTGTTACTTGATCCATCATATGAAATTAAATCTGAATACCGTCAGGTTGTCCAAGAAATTGCCAGTACTTACCGTCGTTTTGCTACGGGTACATATGCGTTATGGTATCCCGTGATCGAACGTCGTACGATTGATCGTTTACTGCGTGATTTTGTTGGCACTGGTATTAAGAAAATTTTGCTTATCGAATTATGTGTTAAAGGTGATACTAGCGAACGTGGCATGACAGGTACAGGCATGGTTGTGATCAACCCACCGTGGAAACTGGTATCACAAATGGAAGAATTATTACCTTGGTTAACAAAAGAGTTAGCGCAAGATAAAGATGCATCTTTCCGTTTAGAATGGTTAGTACCTGAATAAACTTTAATATATAGGTAAGTTATGAAGCAATGGATAGCAAAGCAATTAACAGCACAAGGAAACGTAGCAGAAGGCTTACCTGCTAAGCATATCGGTGGTGAGGGTGAACATCTGGTCTTTTTTCATGCCAATGGTTTCCCTCCAGCTATGTATCAGCAGATGCTACAGCCACTCACTGATGAATATAAAGTGAGTGCTGTATATCAGCGTCCACTATGGCCATTACCTGTTCCTGACAATTTTGATAACTGGCGATTAATGATTGATGATGCCTGTCGGTTTATCGCGGCTCAGCCAGAACCTATCACCCTTGTCGGTCATTCGATGGGTGGCTTAATCAGTATTATTTGTGCGGTACGTGAACCGGACAAAGTAAAGCAACTCATTCTACTCGACCCTGTGATCCTCGAACCTCACCTCATTTGGGTCATGCGTAATTTACCTGGTTTCTTACGTAAAAAATTGCCGCTAGTGGAAAAAACGTTAAGGCGTCCAGATACGTTTACGGATCCACAACAAGGATTCAACTTTCATCGTAAAGTCCGTGGCTTTAAAGGTATTTCTGATAGTGTATTAGCTGATTACATGGCCGAAGGTTTATACCAAGCCGATGATGGTTTTAAATTAAGTTATAGCCGTGATTGGGAAGCGACTATTTATCAAACTGTGCCTTGGGCGTGGTCGAGTATTAAGAAATTAACGACGGATACTGTGGTGATCAGAGGGCGTAATTCTGACACGTTATCAGCGCAAGCGATGACACGTTTATTATGTAAGCAGCCACACATTAAATCGATTGAAGTCGAAGGCGGACATTTGTTCCCATTAGAGCAACCGGTGCAAACTGCTGAAATGATTCGTCAGCAGTTAGCTGCCCATAAAAATTAGGCCTATATGTATATATCCAGATTGATTAGTTTAGCCTTGCGCAAGCTCACTGCTGAGTTACGTTGGGCTAATTTATTTTTGATTTTTTGTAGCTACTTAGCAGTTGTGTGGGGGCTGTTGTGGTTAAGTAATGAAACCGCACTCACCGATCCTCTGACTTTCTTTTATTATACCGTAGTGGTGATTTCTACGGTTGGTTTTGGTGATCTTTCGCCAAGCACGTCCAATGGCCAGTTGGTTGTTGCGCTTATCCAGATCCCATTTGGGTTGTTAATTTTTGGTGCCGCGATTGGTAAAACCACGCAAGCCATTGTCGCTATAGCAAGGAAAGGTATGAACGGAAAAAAAGATTTTAGTACGTACAGCGATCATATTTTAATTTTAGGTTGGCGTGCACACCGCACCAAACGGATTTTAGAACTGATCCTTGCAGACAAAAAGCGCCACCAACGCAAAATTATTTTATGTGTAGAACGCGAAATGAGTCATCCCTTTCCACAAATGTTGGATGTGGAATTTGCGCAACTCGAATCATTCACCGATCAAGATGAGCTAACGCGTATTGCCATGGCGCAAGCGAGTTCGATCATTGTTGATGGTGAGAATGATGAAATGACGTTATCAATGGCATTAAGTGCGTCATCACATGCTTCGAAACAGGCGCATATTAGTGCTTATTTCCATGAAGAAAGTAAAGCGGAATTACTGCGTGCTCATTGTCCTAATGTCGAATGTGCCAGTTCACGTCATGCTGAAATACTCGTGCGTACCATGCAATCACCCGGTGCGAGTATTCTGCATGAACAACTGTTTTCAACGTTAGATGAAGCGACGCTGTATTGCTTAACATTAGATGATATACCGGAAATGACTGTCGGCGATGTGTTTCAGCCACTGCGCGAAAAATACGGGATGACCTTGATGGCGATTGCTGATGATGAAAAGGGTGGCGGCTTTAAATTAAATCCAGGCATGGATACGCAGCTGTATGCTGGGCAAATATTACATTATATCGCCAATGAACGGATCCGTAAGCAAGAGATCAATTGGGTTGATGTATTACTGCTGAAAATAGAAAAAGTGTAGAGAAGGGAATATCTGATACTGTTAGCACAAGTTTATGCAACAGTATCAGATGGCTGAACTATTTTTCTAATTCAGTTAAACGTGCTTCTAGCGCCGCTAATTTTTCACGAGTGCGTAATAACACTTTAGTTTGCACTTCAAACTCTTCACGATTAACCAGATCAAGTTTGTTTAGCTGTGACTGCAATACTTGATGGATCTTCTTTTCAACTTCAGAGCCTAACGACTTTACACCCGTTGGTAATGATTCATGAATTTGCTTCGCGATTTCTTCTAATTTTTGTGGCTTGATCATACGGCACCTAATTGCGATTGAATGTAACTCGTCTTCATGAGACGTTAATGTTGCTTGTTGTTAGTCTAGCATTTTAATTATCGATTAATCGATCTAAAATGACTGCTGAAAATTGATCAGCGGTAATATTTTTACTACGCCGTTTTCTGCATAATTTAATAAACCGATCTGCAAACCTTGCAAGTTTTCGGTCATATTAAACAGTCCTATTTGGAATTTTGCTGTTTTGGCATAATTCATCACACCAAAATCCACTAATGATAACCTTTCACTGTAGTTTATCAGGCCGATATTAGCGCCAGCTACGGTTTTTGATAAATTGACCATAGCGAAATTAACGCCTTTAACATGGCTCGTATTGTTTACTAATGCCATATTAAAACCGGTATCACGGCCTAAATGCCAATTGAATAAGCTGAATGACGCACCTGAGAATTCTTTATTTACTTTACTCGCGCCAAGCAATAAATTGAAACTGACACCTTCAAGCTTATCAACTTCGGATAAACCCAATACCGCCATATCGAAACCTTGTACTGTTTCTGTTTGACCATGAAACAGGGCAAGGCGAAAACCATTAACGTCTTGACCTGCTGGAGCGTTAAGACCAACTGTTGAAAATTGCGCTGGTAGTTCATTGGCAATTGCAGCCTGGCTTAGACTTAATGTGGCAAGCATTGCCAAACATATTTTCTTGAATCCCATGAAAACTCCATATTAACAATGATGAGGGGAAATAACGTGTGCTCGATTATAGCGGAATTCGTCCGCGGGTCTTAATCATATTTTATTTTGATCTCATCAACGTCGACTGCGGCGCTAATAATGCCTTAGGGTTTGACCATGCTAAAAAACTCAGTGATCACCGGTTCGTCAAAGCGTTTACGCTGACAGCATAAACCCAGATCAAAGGGTTCAATTTTATTGCTGTTCTCAAAGGTTAATACCCGATCGCGAACGGGACTGTTATCAACCACTACGGCAGGGGCAATACCTACGCCTAACCCTAATGCCACCATGCTGACGATGGCCTCATGACCAGCTACCGTGGCATAAATACTCGGTTTAATTTTCATCTGCTTAAACCATTTATCAATACGCTTACGAGCGGGGCCGTGTTCAGGCAGGATAAAGGGCACTGAATTCCAGTCAATGGACTCCTGCATGATTTGTTGCTGCACTTGGCACGAGATCACAGGGGTAATGATAGACAGCGGTACTTTGGCTATTTCGACAAACTTTAAGCGGTTAGATATTTGGTCTGGATGCGCTGCAATGGCAATATCAATGCTTTCTTCATCAACCAATTGCATGCCCATCGCAGCATCTCCAGTGATCAGCTTTAGCTCTACATTTGGGTGTAGTAAGCGGAATTTGTCTAATATAGGCGGTAAATGACTGTAGGCAGCGGTGACTGAGCAGAAAATTTTAAGCTCACCATCGAGCTCGCCACTGTGGCAGCTTAGATCGGCTTTCAGTTGCGTCCAGTTCTCGAGAGTTTGCTGGGCAAAACTGCGCAGGCGTTTGCCACTTTCTGTTAATGCGACGGATCTATTATCACGGGTAAAGATTTGGCTGCCGACGGATTCTTCTAATCGTTGCATAGTGCGCGTCAGTGTCGACGTGCTGACATGCATCGCCTCTGCGGTTTTACCAAAGTGCAATGTCGTGGCTAAATGTAAAAAAAGTTGTAGTGAGCGAATGTCCATATTGGCTTTTTCCTGACCGTATAGGGTTTATTTATTGTTATTATTAGCTTTATTATTGTGGCTAATCTTTTTTTTCAAAAAAACGACTTGCGCTAAAATAGGGTAAAAAACTGTTTATTCTTTAATTTGTGAAATATTTGTATGAACAGTCTCTATTTCACTATTTTAAAACCTGATATTAACCTGATTTGCATTGGAAAAATGGTTACGTTGCAGAAAGTGCAACACTGTATTGTAAATATATCATTTCCAGCAATGAGTAACTTAGCATATAGTGAATACATAGCGCATCACTGGAGTTGTGATGGCACATTTTAATTATTAAATTCTCATGGAGAGCAACATGGCTAACTATTTTAACACTTTAAACTTACGCCAACAGTTAGAGCAACTTGGCAAATGTCGTTTTATGGATCGCAGTGAATTCACTGACGGTTGTAACTTCATTAAAGATTGGAACATAGTAGTAGTCGGTTGTGGCGCGCAAGGTCTTAACCAAGGCCTAAACATGCGTGATTCTGGTCTTAATATTTCTTATGCATTACGTGGCGCAGCAATTGCTGAAAAACGTCAATCTTTCCTAAATGCATCTGAAAATGGTTTCGTTGTAGATACATACGAAAACTTAATCCCACAAGCGGATCTAGTATTAAACCTTACTCCTGATAAACAGCATTCAAATGTTGTTGAAACGATCATGCCGTTGATGAAGAAAGATTCAACGCTTGCTTACTCGCACGGTTTCAATATCGTTGAAGAAGGCATGCAAGTTCGTTCAGACATTACAGTAGTAATGGTTGCACCTAAGTGTCCTGGTTCTGAAGTACGTGAAGAATACAAACGTGGTTTCGGTGTTCCAACACTAATCGCTGTTCACCCAGAAAATGACCCGAAAGGTGACGGTCTTGCGATTGCTAAAGCATACGCATCGGCTACAGGTGGCGATCGCGCTGGTGTACTTGAGTCTTCGTTTGTTGCTGAAGTTAAATCTGACCTTATGGGTGAGCAAACTATCCTTTGCGGTATGTTACAAACAGGCGCAATCCTAGCATTTGATAAAATGGTTGCTGACGGTAAGTCACCAGCATACGCAGGTAAATTGATTCAGTTTGGTTGGGAAACTATCACTGAAGCACTTAAGTATGGCGGCATCACTAACATGATGGATCGTCTATCTAACCCTGCTAAAATTAAAGCGTTCGAAATGGCTGAAGAAATGAAAACAACGCTTCGCCCATTATTCGAAAAGCACATGGATGACATCATCACTGGTCACTTTTCATCAACGATGATGGCTGACTGGTCAAACGATGACGTTAACCTACTTAAATGGCGTAAAGAGACTGGCGAAACTGCATTCGAGAACTACCCAGAATCAGACATCGTTATTGACGAGCAAGAATTCTTCGACAACGGTACGTTATTCGTAGCTATGATTAAAACGGGTGTTGAACTCGCATTCGAAAGCATGGTTGCTTCAGGTATCGTTGATGAGTCTGCATACTACGAGTCACTACATGAAACGCCATTAATCGCGAACACGATTGCACGTAAGCGTTTATATGAAATGAACGTTGTTATCTCTGATACAGCAGAATACGGTTGTTACCTATTTGCTCATGAAGCGGGTCCACAACTACGTGACTACGTAAATGCGCTACCAACTGAACTGATGGGTTCTGCATTCGCTGCTGAATCTAACAGTGTTGATAATGCTCGTCTAATCGACGTGAACGAAGAAATTCGTAATCACCCTGTAGAAGTTATTGGTAAGAAACTACGTGGTTACATGTCAGACATGAAAAAAATCGTTGGCTAATACCTGATGTAAGCATCAAGGTTTAGTTGATATAGCCCGGTAAGCATGACGATGTTTACCGGGCTTTTTAGATCTTGCTAAGCTGAGTTTAATTTATCTTCATTGCAGAATGACTCAGCAGTAATTAATGCCTGTTATGCCTGTGGCGGTGTACTTTCAGCGTTAGAAACAACGGCATCAATTTGTACCAAAGCACCCATCGGGATAGCTGCAACGCCAATGATCGTTCTTGCTGGCAGATTGCTGTTAAAGAACGTGGTGTAAATTGCATTTATAGCATCAATATCGGCGATATCTTTAACTTGGATATTCACTTTAACGATATCATCCATAACGTGATCAACACTTGCTAGAATTGCTTTAATGTTGTTTAAGCATTGCGTAGCCTGTGCTTTCACATTTCCCGTTACTAATACATTGGTTTTTGGATCTAAAGGTAATTGACCAGCAACATGATTGTAATGAGAAAACGCGACAGTGTGTGAGCAGGACATTATTGGTGCATTATCAGTGTTGCTTGCTTCTATAACGAGCAAGCGCGTGTCTTCAGGAAGTTGTGGCGGGGTGCCATCTCCGTGTGAAACCGATGTGTCAATTTGTATTAAAGCGTCCATCGGTAAAGCGGTCGCATTAACGACAGAGCGTGCAGGAACATAGCTTGGAAAAAATGTGGCACAAACTGCGTTTACTGCTTCAATATCGGCGATATTTTTAAGGAATATGGTGGTTTTAACGATATCGTTCATATCATGGTTGATGCTTTCTAAAATGGCTTTGATGTTATTTAAACACTGCGTTGTCTGCTCTTTTATGCCACCTGCGACTAATTCACCAGTCTTGGTATCTATAGGTAATTGTGCTGATATATTATTGTAATGAGAGAAAGCGACTGTTTGTGTGGAGGTCGAACTTATTGGCGCACTGTCTGTGTTTCTTGCCAATTTAATAAGCGCACAAGGCGCTTGTGGCGCTGTACCTTCACCGTTGGAGATCAGGGCTTCAATTTGTACTAAAGCGTCATTCAAAGGTAAAGCTGCTATTGCTACTGTAGTCCGTGTCGGAAGGTAGCTTTGAAAGAATGCCGCATAAACTTCGTCTACAGCGTCCATATCTGAGATATTCTTCAGGAAGATAGTGAGTTTAATTACATCGTCCATCACATGGTCAGTACTTTCTATAATCGCTTTAATATTCGTTAAACACTGCTTTACCTGCTCTT
This sequence comes from Moritella sp. F3, assembly GCF_015082335.1. Classification (NCBI taxonomy): domain Bacteria; kingdom Pseudomonadati; phylum Pseudomonadota; class Gammaproteobacteria; order Alteromonadales; family Moritellaceae; genus Moritella; species Moritella sp. F3. The sequence continues at coordinate 43,949 of NZ_BLRL01000020.1, forward strand.
TTATACTACCCACTACAATTTCACCGGTGCTAGGATCTACCGGTAATTGTGCTGAAATATTATTGTAATGAGAGAAAGCGACAGTTTGAGTTGATGCTGTATTTTGAGGTGCAGTTTCAGTGTTTCTTGACGCTTTTATGATGACGTTATTCATATGATATTTATCCTATTTGATATGATTATAGTTCGATGTTGTTGGCTCGAGTATACGTAATAGGGATGAACAATCTTTGAACTTAATCACAAAATGAGTTATTTGGCGGTCTGTATCCTGTTGATTTTGAAGTGTTTTATTATGCGTGCCAATGTTTTTATTATGGCCTTACAAGCGTGTAAATACGGCATTTTTTTTTAAATTATTGATTATATTAAATTTGATTTTGTACAGTTTTGTTATGCTTAGGTTAATAACTTGAATTGCTAAATATTATGCAAGTTAACTGCGTATCTATACATAAAGTAGTGCCTTTTTGTTTTTTATAATTTGCTAACTTGATCATATTTTTACGCGAGATATTATTTTTCTGGGGTAGGGATAGAGCCTGCCCCGAACTTGCAGCTGTGGCTAAAAACGGTATTTAATATTGATAGTGGCGCGTGTCATGTTGGATTTAAAGCGGGGGAGTCGTCTATGTTTGAGCTGTTGTTAGTATGCGTGGTTAGCATGTATATCAATTGCTATACATGCTAACACTTGGTCTAGATCAACCTAAATAGCGTAAGTCGTAATGAGGTATTTCACGATGGCTTTTGACTCAAACATATCCACGTTGGTATTCGGGTCTTTTAAGAACGGCACTTGTACTGTGCCGTGTTCAGCAAAAAATGCACTGCGCTTAGTTTCGGGTAACGGACTGTATTCACCAGGGCTTAAGCGTCTTGTTGCCGGGCCTAGTTCACCAAATCTCTGCTTACCTAAATTAACCAACAAATATGGCAGTTCTAATTCACATAAAGTTTCACGCACTGGACGCGAATAAGGGCTACTTTCAAAACTATATAATACTAGCGGGTCGGTTGGCTCGATTGCTGGGGTTTTTGTTTTACCTGCGTTCAAACGAATTAACGATGCCGTTGTTGAACTGGCATAGTTAAATAGATTGGCTCGTAACCGGATCGGTGCGCTGCAATTACCATAATGTTTGTATAAATAGGTGATTATTTCAGATGCAGAATTGAGGATGGTCTGAGTATTTTTATCGATCAAAAATGGAATTTTATCTGTGCTGTACATTTCTTGCAGTTGTTGCTTGTGGCGATCGCCGCCTTTGGGGCAAGGAATAATCAGTACATCAAGATTCAATTCTGAGATTGCTTCACGTACTAAGCGGCACAGTGGATCGGCTTCGTTGTCATACATGATTAACGGATCTTGCTCATTAATCGTGGTTTTGGCTGCTTTGGTACCAGCCCATAAGCGCGTTTGTGAAGCCAGTGCAGAAGTCAGTAGATTAAACATAGCGTAAATCCGTTCAGCTAAATGATTAGTCTAAATACAATTTTTAGAAAGATCTATTAGATTAATCTAGTGATTGAATAATCTAATAAATAAGGATAATTAGTTTATTGATTCAGTATTTGGTTGACCGAGGAGTAATCGAACAACGCACTCACAATCTTCGATTCGATTGATACTTTTAGGTGCCACCATCACCATATCGTTACCTGCAACTGCGCCTAATATTTCGGGATGTGGATTCAAGTCAAGTAACCGAGCGATGAGTTGCGCACAACCGGGGGGCGTTTTGATGACGACCACTGACTGGTTGTGAGTGATAAATTCAATCTTGGTTGATACTGATACATCGGTATGTCGCGACTTACCTTCAGTGGGTAATTGATATATTTTTTTACCATAAGCATCTGTTACTTTGATTACATTTAAGCGGGACAGCATTCTAGATACTGTTGATTGATTAATTTGGTTGTAGCCAAGCTTAATTAATCGTTGGCGAATATCATCTTGAGTATGAAGACGCTCTATTTTTAGCAGATTTTTACATGCATCGGTTATGTTGTCATTATAGGCGGTAGATTGTTCTATATTATTCATGCATACCTCGATGGACTTATCTCTGTACGTGGATAGTTACACTTAGTTACCCATAATTAGATAGTTTTTTTCAGGTTAAGTCTATTAAATAATTGGTGTTATGTGGCACAGGCGGCCTTTCGTAGTTGATAACCCCGTAAATGTTGTTTTTACAGAGTTATCAACGACACGTACTTAGTTACATTCAGTCATAATTTCACGTGAGAATGATTTCTCACAATATTTACATTTTAGCTGTACGATCTCATTACGTGCGATCACAGCAAAGCTACTATTAACCGGTTCATTATGGGTAATACAATTACTGTTTGGACAAGCAAAAACAGCTGTGACTTTCTGCGGTAACGCGAGTTTCAATTTTTTTGAAACATCATAGTTTTCTATTTGGTTTACGGTCGCATGGGGAGCGTATAAAGCTAACTGATTGGCTTGATCTTCATTGAGAAATACGTTTTCTATCTTAATTAAATCTTTATGGCCAAGTTCTGATGATGGTAAGTTTAGACCAACCGTAACCCTTTGATTTGAATCTTCTAGGTTAAATAGCTTTAATATTTTTATACCTAAATTAGCCGGGATATGGTCAATGACAGAGCCATTTTTAATCGCTTCTACTTGTAACTTGTGTTCTTTAATCATCTGGTTATCTCCCTATTAAAACTGTTCGTTAAGGACAAGAGCAAGTAGCGCTTCACGTGCATAAACACCATTTTCAGCTTGCTGAAAGTAGTAAGCATGTTTGGTTTTGTCTACGTCAACGGTGATCTCGTCAATACGCGGTAAAGGATGCAGCACCTTAAGGTTATCTCGTGCGTTCTTTAACATATCGGCAGTAAGGATGAAGGCTGCTTTCATGTGTGCATATTCTGATTCGTCAAAGCGTTCTTTTTGCACTCGAGTCATATACAGCACATCAAGATCATCTACCACATCTTCAATGTCGTTATGCAAGCTGTACTCGATATCAGCATCGCGTAATTCTTGTAACATATAATCAGGCATGGCTAAAATATCGGGTGAGATAAAGAACAGTTTAGTGTTCTTAAATTTCGCCAGTGCTTGAGTAAGTGAATGCACGGTTCTGCCGTATTTTAGATCTCCAACAAAGGCTATATTTAGGTTATCTAGGGTGCCTTGTGTTTCATAGATACTGAATAAGTCGAGCAATGTTTGGGTTGGATGCTGATTAGACCCGTCACCACCATTAATCACTGGTGCGTTATTAGAAAACTCAGATGCTAAGCGAGCTGCACCTTCTTGTGGGTGACGCATGATAAAGGCGTCCACATAGGATGCGATAACCTGTACTGAGTCAGCCAATGTTTCGCCTTTCTTGGCTAATGAGGTATTACCGGCATTATCAAAACCAACGACTGTACCACCTAACCGTTGCACGGCGGTTTCAAATGATAAACGCGTTCGTGTTGACGGCTCAAAAAAGCAACTCGCGATAACTTTATTCTTCAGTAACGTTGGATTAGGATCTGCTTTTAATTTCCTCGCGGTGTCCACAATAAGTTCTAGGTCACTTCGACTTAGCTCTGGAATGGAAATTATGTGCCTTCTAAACAAAGTATTATTCATGCTATCTCCTGCTTTATTTCGATACAGTTATAAATGTCATCACCTGTTTTCGTAAAAAACAGGTAAAAAAAAGTCCTCTTAGAATAGAAGACTTTTTTTAGCAATTGGATAATGATACCAATCGTGATTGATGTTGATTCGAGAGATAAATCTTGCTGAACGATAAGGTCATTTTTGCTTCCTAAATATTAATTGCGTCAAGCCAATGAATGATTAAAAGTCAGTACGATAATCAAGGCTAAAAGTATGCATGGACTTACATGCATACTTTTATTTTTAAGCCTAAATCAACATTATTGGCCTAATGTTGCGACCATAATAGCCTTGATGGTATGCATACGGTTTTCAGCTTCATCAAAAACAATAGAGTGATGAGATTCGAAAACTTCTTCCGTTACCTCAAGTCCTTTCATATTATATTTCTCAGCTACTTCAGCACCGACAGTGGTTTCATCATTGTGGAAGGCTGGTAAGCAATGCATAAATTTCACATGCGGGTTGCCTGTTTTCTTGATCATATCCATATTGATTTGGTAAGGGGTCATCATTTTCACGCGTTCATCCCAAGCATCTTTTGATTCACCCATCGATACCCAAACATCGGTATAAAGGAAATCACAACCTTGCACGCCTTCTTGAACATCTTCAGTCAAGGTGATTTTAGCGCCTGTTTCTGCTGCTATTTCACGGCATTGCGCGACAAGTTCTGCATTTGGCCAAAAAGCTGCTGGTGCCACAAGACGAATATCCATGCCCATTTTAGCGGCGCCGACTAATAATGAGTTACCCATGTTATTTTGCGCATCGCCGAGGTAAGCGAAAGCAATTTCATGTAACTGTTTGCCTAAAGCGTGCTCTTGCATTGTTAAGAAGTCAGCTAGAATTTGGGTCGGATGGAATTCAGTTGTTAAGCCATTCCATACTGGTACGCCAGCGTGCGCGCCAAGTTCTTCAACGATTTCTTGACCAAAACCACGGTATTCAATGCCATCGTACATACGGCCTAAAACACGAGCGGTATCTTTCATTGATTCTTTGTGGCCGATTTGTGAACCTGAAGGACCAAGATAAGTTACTTTAGCGCCTTGATCGTGTGCGGCAACTTCGAAAGCACAACGTGTACGCGTTGAGCTTTTTTCGAAAATAAGTGCAATGTTTTTGCCTGTTAAGCGTGGTTGCTCATAACCGTTATATTTCGCTTTTTTTAATTCTGCAGATAATTCGAGCATGTGCTGGATTTCGCGTGGAGTGAAATCAAGTAATTTTAAGAAGTTACGGTTACGTAGATTGAAAGACATAATGTGATCCTTTTTATAATTAGGTTGGCGGCTACTGCGTATGCTGTGTAGCCGCGAATATTCTTGATATATTAATACGAATTAATCTGCCGTTATGTTGGTACCAGCTTCGCCTTTCAAGATGCGTAATCCTGCATCTAAAGCGCCGATTCCGACAAACTTGCCACCTTGTTTAATGAACTCACAAGAGGCCTCAATTTTGGGTCCCATAGAACCTGCATCGAAGCTATGTTGTGCTAGCTCAAAGGGTGTTGTTGCACGTAGCGCTGTTTGGGTTGGTTTTCCCCAATCGACAAATACAGCATCCGCATCCGTTAGAATTAATAACGCGTCTGCTTGGAGTTGTCTGGCGAGATAAGCGGCTGACATATCCTTATCGATAACTGCTTCTACACCGACCAATTTGCCATTTTCATTTCTTACTGGAATACCGCCGCCGCCAGTACAGATGACCAAATGTTGTTGTTGAATTAAAGCTGCGATGGCATCATTTTCAATAATGCCTGTTGGTTGTGGGCTAGGAACTACACGGCGGAAATATTCGCCGTCTGGTTTGATAATCCAGTTGTGTTTTTCGGCTAATTCACGCGCTTCTTTTTCGGCATAAACTGGACCAATCGGTTTTGTTGGGTCTGCAAATGCAGGATCATTGGGATCAACACTCATCTGCGTTAGTAAGCAAGATACATTCTGTTTAGGCAGTATGTTTTTAAGTTCTTGCATTAAAATGTAACCAATCATACCTTGTGTTTCAGAGCCTAAAACATCAAGTGGATAAGGGTTTACGGCTTTGTATTCCAGCCCTTGTAGTGCTAGTAAACCAACTTGAGGGCCGTTACCATGAACGAGTACCACATTATATTCTTTGGCTATTTCAGCAATGGCTTTGGCAGCCGTTGCGATGTTTTGACGTTGAATTTCAGCTTCTAATGGCTCGCCACGACGTAATAGAGCGTTCCCACCTAATGCCACAACCACAGTTTTTTTAGTCATAATGATTTATCTCAGTGAATTAAATTGTTAGATACCGTCACGTTCAATAGGGCAACTCATGCAGCGAGCACCACCACGTCCTCTGCCTAGTTCATCACCTGGAATTGGTAGGACGGTGATGCCTGCTTTATCGTATTTTTCGTTAGTGTGAGAGTTACCTTCGTAACCAATGACGACACCAGGTTTCACCGTTAGTACGTTGTTTGCATCATTCCATTGTTCACGTTCTGCTGTGAAGCTATCACCGCCAGTTGTGATTAGGTTTAGTTGACCGACCCCGAGTGCTTTCTCGATAGCTGTCACGAAGTAACCTTCTTCTTTTACGTTAACGGCGCCTGACTCATCACCTGTTAGGTTCCAGCACTGTACGTCTTTGCTTACAACCTCAGGGTAAACTGAGAATGTATCTTCACGCAGGTGTGTCATTACTGTATCTAGGTGCATACAAGAACGGTGCTTAGGAAGCTGCATTGCAATAATTTGTTTAGCTTGACCGCTTTTGAATAGGCCTGATGCTAGTTGTTCAACACCTTGTGGGGTTGTACGCTCAGACATACCAATAAGGACTGAACCTTTACCAATAACTAGAACGTCGCCGCCTTCGATTGTTGAATTGTCATACATCTTTTCTTCATGACCGTAGTACTTAACGAAGTCTGCACCTGCGAAGATTGGGTGCCAGCGGTAGATTGCACGAACGTGGTTCGTTTCACGTTGACGGGCCGCTTTAGCCATGGGGTTAATAGAAACACCGCCATATACCCAGCAAGACGTATCGCGAGTAAATAAGTGATTTGGTAGTGGTTCAATAATGAAGTCTGTTGGAGCGTGCATGTTTTGCATCATAGAAGATGATTTCATCGGCATCTCAGCGTAAGACAGACCACCTGTTAAGGTTTTAGCAAGGTCGATGTTTGGTAAATCAGCTAGGTAACAGCGTACGTCATTAGCAAACGTAGCGCCTAATCGGTAGTTAGATACTTGACTCGTTAACAACCACTCTTTAGCTTCTGGAATTGCTAATGTGTCAGCAAGAAGGTCAGTGAGAAGTAAAACTTCTACGCCTTGATCGCGCAATGTTTTTGTAAACACATCATGCTCTTTACCTGCTCGTTCCACTGCTAGCACGTCATCAAATAATAACTCGTGGCAGTTAGATGGTGTTAAGTGGCTTAGTGAGCGTCTTGGACGGTGAACTAGAACGCGACGTAATTGACCGACTTCAGAACCTACATATAATTTACTCATAATCTTATCCTTTGCTAAATCGTTTATGAAATACCATTAATTATGTGAAAGTTTAAATTTTTATTGTTGCTATTTAGTGTTTAAAGTTGATGTGTGGAGTATACGATATAGGTTCTGCTAATCTTCGATCTTGGTCACGTTTTTACTTTGTTAATCAATTGTAACTTATTGATTTGAATGTGTTTTATTATGCTTTAAACAGTTCTTTATTATGATGTTTACGCCATTTTTTAGTTATATTTTTTTATTAAGCTTTTGATTTTAAAGTATTTGCTCATTGCCTTTTTTTCTTGGTTTTAAAACACTATTTGAATCGTTAAAATTTATGCAAATGAAGTGCGTATATATCTAAATGGGTAGGCGGTTTTCCGTTGTTAATTTGCTAGCCAGATCATGTTTTTATTTGGGGTTAATATTGCTTTAGATCTTGCCGTTTTCATTGCTTTTATAAACAGGCGGTTTTCTCTACCTGCGTGACGATATTATTGTTGATAATCGGCCCTATTTTGGAGGAGCAAATGACGCTTATTTGGTATTTTCAGCCTGAATTTTTGTGCTTCTATTTCAGCTTCATGTCGCCAATGTTGGTTTTCAAATAGATAGTGGGTTTTGTAAATATCATATATTGAATATGAGGCTATTAACCGAGAGAGAAAGTGCATGAATGGGGGGAATAATAAAGTATTAAGCTGAGGGGCTGAGCCCGAAATTAGAGGCAAAAAAATACCCATCCTTGAAATAGGCTGGGTATTTTAACAATCAATGATGCTAATTAGCTTATATTGACATTATGACAGGATGACCCCAAGGCTAAGCATTGCCATCACTAAAATCGTTAATATAGCGATCAGTGGTGCTACCCATTTTAACCAACGAACGTAAGGTACTTTGGCTATCGCAAGACCACCCATAACGACTGCTGACGTTGGGGTAATTAAATTTACAATACCAGAAGCTGATTGGAATGCTGTGACCACTAAATCTCGACTAACAGAAGCAAAGTCAGCTAATGGAGACATAATAGGCATCGTTAAAACAGCTAATCCAGACGTTGATGGTACTAAGAATGACAGTAATACTTCAATCCAATACATGACATTGATAAAGACAATACCAGACAAACCTGAGATGGCCATTTCAGCTGAGTTGAGAATAGTATCAGTGATCATACCTCGGTCCATGATCACGACTATCCCACGTGCTATACCGACAATGAGTGCTACACCAAGTAGATCGCGAGCACCATCAATGAAACTTGATGTTAATTCTTCTTCACTCATTCTAGCGACGAGACCGGTAATAATTGCAGCCACTAAGAACAGACCTGAGATTTCAGCCATCCACCAACCCGCGACAGCAACACCATAAATCATGATTGCAAAAGAAGCGACGAAGATAGTGAGAATGAGTTTACGCGTTGTTGTAAATTCTAATTTCTCATCTGATTTATTTCCTAAGAAATGCGCGATATGTTCTTCATGTTTATCAAACATAATTGATTTTGATGGGTCGGCTTTGATTTTCTTAGCATAACGCATGACGTAGATTACGCAGATTAACCAACCAATAGCTAAGGTAGCTATACGTAAAAACATGCCATCAGTAAACGGGATCCCTGCAGTATTAGATGCAATCACCGTTGCAAATGGGTTAATGGTTGACCCTATTACGCCAATACCAGCGCCGAGTAGGACTGTTGCCGCGCCTACCACCGAATCAAAGCGAGCAGCAAGCATGACGGGGACGATCAGCGAATAAAATGGTAATGACTCTTCTGCCATGCCGTAAATAGTACCGCCAGCAGCAAAAAGCGCCATTAGAATTGGGATCATCAATTCTTCCCGACCATTTAAGCGAGTTGTGACACGCTCAATACCAGCATCAATTGCGCCCGTTTTTGTTACAAGCCCAAGAAAACCACCAATAATCAGAATGAAAAGAGAGACATCAATTGCCGCTGCTGCATAGGTGTTGTGATCGTAAAAACCATCGATAGGAGCAAGTATTACATCTACAAACCCTTGAGGGTTATTATCAACGGCATGATATGTACCTGTGATTGGCACTTCTTTGCCAATCTCTTCATTCATGACTCGGTCGTATTGACCTGCCGGGATAATCCAAGTCATGAGAGCGACAATTGCAATAAGTGCAAATAGGATCGTATAAGCAGATGGAAATTTTAAGTTAGCAAAAAAGCCTTTTTTTTCTGTATCTAAAGTTGATGTAGTCATCTTTTATCCTCGCTATTTGTTATACCGATATCGGGCATAGCATTAAATTTTTAGCAATTAAAATTGGAATTTTTATATAATAAAAATGCGGGAAAGGCTCTGGGTGATAGACGGTATTTATAAATAAAACATAATATTTTCATTATCATTTATCCAAATTAAAGGCCGGAGATTTAGCCGAAATAATAATGTAGTTTGGCTTTGCATAATTACTAATTGATCACATTTCAAAGGAAGAAATCATCTCTTAAGTAGTAGTTTTTTTTCGGGGGATCTACGTGTGGATATTTTCATGGAATAGTTGCAGATTTATGCAATTGGTAAAAAATGCGCTAATGTATAGTTGAATTATATTTTTATAATTAGTAGGGCTTTTAGCTAAAAGGTTTGGGGTTATGCAGTTATTTTCTATTGTTTTAATATGCTTTTATTTTGGTTAAGCATGCATTTATAGGGTTGGATCTGGTGCGTTTTTTTATTGTTTTATGCAATTCAGTATGCACCTTGCAATAATTAGCTATCACAGTTTAATTTGATTTCAATCAAATTAAACTAAACGCTCTATCCTTTTTGTAGTTAGCTAGTGTTATCGGTATAATGCGCCTTTGCTATTATTTGAGGTAGGGTATGTCGGCCGAATATGACAATCGTTTTAGTGGTATTGCGCGTTTATATGGCGTTAAAGCACTGCAATTTTTTAGTCAAGCGCATGTATGTGTGATTGGTATCGGTGGTGTGGGTTCTTGGGCTGCTGAAACTTTAGCGCGTTCAGGCATCGGCAAGATCACCCTGATCGACATGGATGATATTTGCGTGACTAATACCAACCGTCAAATTCATGCCTTAAAAGATACTATCGGTAAGCAGAAAATTGATGTGATGGCTGAACGTATTCGTGCTATTAATCCTGAATGTATCGTGACGCCAATCGATGATTTTATTACGGTTGATGAAGTCGGCCTGCACATCAGTAAAGAGTTTGATTACGTTATTGATGCGATTGATAGCGTACGTTCAAAAACAGCCTTGCTAGCACACTGTAATCGCCAAAAAATTAAATGCATTACCATTGGTGCTGCGGGTGGTCAAATCGACCCAACTCAAATTCAAGTACTGGATTTATCTAGAACAAATCAAGATCCATTAGCGGCGAAAGTGCGCTCTGATCTGCGTCGTTTACATAACTTCAGCAAAAACCCAACGAGTCGCTTTGGTATCGAGTGTGTATTCTCTACCGAGCAATTAATTTACCCTGGTACAGATGGCGAAGTGTGTTCGACTAAGAACTTTCTTGATGGCGCAACAGGCATGGATTGTTCAAGTGGCTTTGGTTCTTCAACGGCGGTGACGGCTAGCTTTGGTCTAATCGCCGCGTCGCGAGTATTGAAAAAGTTAGCTGAACGAGAAGCGCGTTATCGTCCAGAGTAAGGTTTGAATAAGATTTAATAAATGATGGAAACCAGCTGATACTCTCTGTATTCGCTGGTTTTTTTGTATCTAGCGCCCGCCTTTATTTTTCTCTGGACTCAATAGGCCTCAAGGTAATCGCCTTTAATTCGGTTATGTTAATAAGTTGTGATACCATTCAAACACATGTTTGAAAAACAAAACTGATCACATCAAGTAAGGAAACAAGGTATGAGTAAAGTATTTATTGTTGCAGCAAAGCGTACGGCCCTTGGTAGTTTTGGTGGCAGCTTAGCCGGTGTTGATGCGGCTACGTTAGGTGCAACGGCAATCAAAGGAGCGTTAGCTGCTGCAAAGGTTAACCCTGAGCACGTTGATGAAGTGATTGTTGGTAATGTGATTAGTGCTGGACAAGGCATGGGCCCTGGTCGTCAAGCGGCGATGCAAGCGGGTATTCCTGCTCGAGTGCCTGCTTATACGTTAAACATGATCTGTGGTAGTGGCATGAAAACCATCATGGACGGTGCTGCACACATTAAAGCCGGTGATGCGGACATTGTGGTTGCTGCTGGGATGGAAAGTATGTCTAACATTCCTTATTTGATGCCAGCGAAAACGCGTTTTGGTTCTAAAATGGGTAACATGACCATGGTTGATGCAATGATCAATGATGGGCTGACGGACGTATTTAATAATTACCATATGGGCATGACGGCGGAAAATATTGTTGAGCAGTTTGGTTTAACCCGTGAACAACAAGATACGTTTGCAGTGGGCAGCCAACATAAAGCGGTTGCAGCTATCACGGCTGAACGCTTCGTTGACGAAATTATCCCCGTTGATATAAAAGTACGTCGTCAAACACAAAGCTTTGCGACTGATGAATATCCAAAAGATAATACCAGTGTTGAGGGCTTAGCTAAACTGCGCCCAGCATTTAAAGCGGATGGTTCAGTGACGGCGGCAAATGCATCTGGTATCAATGATGGCGCGGCGGCGATCATCTTAGCTTCAGCTGCTGCAGTAGAAAAATACGGTTTAGAACCGATGGCAGAACTGATTGCTTATGGCCAGGGTGGTATTGATCCACAAGTGATGGGGTTAGGTCCGGTACCTGCGATTGAACAAGCATTGAAACGTGCGGATATGTCATTGGAGCAAATGGAGTTGTTAGAACTTAATGAAGCCTTTGCAGCACAAGCGCTAGGGGTAATGACTAACCTGACTCAAGAGCATAATGTGGATATGGATTGGTTTGCAGATAAGACCAATGTTAACGGTGGTGCGATTGCACTGGGTCACCCATTAGGTGCTTCTGGCGGTCGTATAACGGTAACGTTATTACACGAAATGCAAAAACGCGGTGTTGATTACGGCCTCGCATCGCTGTGTATTGGCGGTGGTATGGGGACGGCGTTGATCGTTAAAAACTTGCAGAAGTAATCGTGAAATAGCTTTTTGATGACGATAACGTGTAAGTGGTGAACATGATTCACTTACACGTTACGATTAAAACGCCTTTAAGCCGCTTTAATTGCAGCAATAACGGCTTTTAAACCGTTACCACGAGATGGACTAAGTTGTTGCATAAAGCCCAATTGTGCAAAGTAATCATCAACATCAAACGCGGCGATCTCGGCACGGGTTTTCCCGTTAACTGCAGCTAATAATGTTGCCATTAAGCCTTTAACAATACGGGCATCAGAATCTAACCCAAACCATAATCGCTCGTCATTATCGCAATGCAAGGCTAACCAAGCTTGGCTTTCGCAGCCTTTAATTTGATTTTCTGCTATTTTATAATCATCACTTAATGCTGGGATCTTATTACCCAGTTGGATCAATTGGCGGTATTTATTTTGCCAGCCAGCTTGTGCGGTTAATAACGTCAGCACATCTGTGCTAGTGATAGTGTTGCCAAATGGACTTGACGAGAAATCGGTCATGAATATTCCTGATTATTCTTGTAGTAGCTACCAGATGTGGTCTGGCAGGGGATAATTAATCTTCTTCGACTGAGATAAATTGACCTGTGGTAGTCAGTTCTATTTCAACTTTTTCGTTGTTAGCGTTACGCGCTTTAATTTCATAGCGATTATCGTCATAATCAAATTCAACTTTAGAAATATCATGAAAACCTTGTTCAACAAGCAGTTCAATCACTTGCGCGATGGATTTTTCTGGCTGATCATTCGCAGGATTAGCAAGTGTTGCTGGACTTAGTAAAATCAGTATTAAGTAATAATATTTTAGCAAAATTTGACCCTGTTAATGTTCTATTCATTTAAACAACGGTACTCTATAACCTATGAAAATACGAATTTTATTAACTGTCATGCTAATCTTTATGTCATGGCAAAGTGTGGCAATGCCGCATATCGAATACGAAGAAGATCTTGACGAAGTCACGGCAGCGGTGAAGGCGAAAGAGATCAGTCCGTTTATTGATTTACTCGCCATTATTGAGCGTGATTTTAACGGTCGAGTAATTAAAGTCGAACTAGAAAAAGACGATGATTACAGTGAAGATGATATTTGGATATACGAAATCAAAATTCTCGATGCCGATCGTAATGTGGTCAAAGCAGACTTTGACGCTAAAACGTTCCGTTTGTTAGCCATTAAAGGTCATAAACTCGAACGTTTTTTTAATCAGAATAGGTAAGCATGAAAGTATTAATCGTTGAAGATGAACCGCAACTAGCCCAACAAATGCAGCAGCAATTAACTGCACAGGGCTTTATCGTTGATTGTGCTTATGATGGTGAAGAGGCGCATTTTATGGGCTCGACCGAAACTTATGATGCCGTAGTGCTCGATCTGGGCTTGCCTAAAATTGATGGTTTAACGGTATTGAAAAAATGGCGCGCTGAAAATTTGGCGATGCCCGTTATTATTCTTACCGCGCGGTCGTTATTACACGAAAAGATTGAAGGCTTGAACGCGGGCGCTGATGATTACCTCGCAAAGCCTTTCCAAATGGGTGAGCTCGTTGCACGTTTACAGGCTTTAGTACGCCGTGCAGCAGGCAAAGCGTCGTCGATTGTTACCGTTGGCGATATTCGTTTAGATATCTCGGCATCAACGGTCACTAACGCTGGTTTGAGCGTGACGCTGACGGCGCATGAGTTTAAGGTGCTGAGTTATTTAATGCTCCACCTTGGTCAAGTGGTCTCTCGGGCTACCTTGATTGAACATATTTACGCGCAAGATTTTGATCGTGATTCCAATACTATCGAAGTATTTGTTGGCCGATTACGTAAAAAACTCGGCAGTAAAATGATCGAAACGGTACGAGGATTAGGTTATAGGATCGCACTGGATTGAAACGTTTTTCATTAAAAAATAGATTATTGTTTGCTGCAGGTGGCTGTTGCGTGGTGCTGATCCTGATCACTGGGTTTACCGTGCAGCGTTACATGCAAGACTATTTACGTAGCGAATTGGTGACCAAATTAACCTTATCGCTAGACGAATTATTAAGTCGCCTTGAAGTGCAACCGCCCACGCTAGATTCCGCTAATCGCTATATGCCCTTTGATGTCATGCCGATTAACTCCTTGTCCGAACCGCGATTTAACCAACCTTATTCGGGACTTTATTGGCAAATCCAAACCGATAATCAAGTGTTGAAACGCTCGCGTTCATTATGGGAAAAACAACTGACTTTTAGTCATTTGAATAATGAATTTGGTCTTGATGACTTTGTGACGGAAGGCCCTACTGGCAAAGCACTTATGGTGCTGCAACAGAAAGTAAAATTACCTGATAGTGAAATGTTTTTTTGGGTTTCTGTGGCACAAGAAAGTAGCAGTTTAACGCTCGCATTACAGGGCGTTAATCGCAGTTTATTAATCGGCCTTGGACTATTGGCGCTGGCTGTTATGCTTTTGATCTTATTGCAATTAACTTGGGGTTTACGGCCGTTAACGACATTGCGAAAAGAGCTAGCTGAAATTGAAAATGGCGATAAAGCGCATTTTCAGCACCATTATCCGCAAGAAATCGATCCACTGGTTAAAGATATTAACCGCTTGTTGGTACATCATCAGCAGTTGCTAGAAAAGGCGCGTACCAATGCCGGTAATATGGCGCACGCATTAAAAACACCTTTGAGTATTATGCAAAATGAATTGGCTCTGCCGCAACCGCCACAACGACTTTTGTTGCAACAACAGCTACAGCAAATGCGCCAACATATTGAATACCATTTATCATCCTCGCAAATAGCGGCGAAGCAGTTATTAGGCGCTAAATGCAGCCCGCACCAACAATGTAGCAGTGCCGTGTCGGCTTTTTCACGTTTGTATGCTAGCCGTAATATTGCCGTTGAACTTACCTTTGACGAGGCGTTAACAGTTGCTGTTGATGGCCGTGACTTTGATGAAATGGCTGGTAATTTGATTGAGAATGCATATAAATGGGCGACATCACGTATTGTTATCTCAGCGGTTGTGGTTGACGGCTTACTGCAAATGACGATTGCGGATGATGGTCCTGGTATGAGTGACGCAGATTGTCAGTTGGTATTGGATCGTGGTCAACGTTTAGACGAACAAACCCCAGGTCATGGCCTAGGGCTTAATATCGCAGCAGAAATGGCGCTGATGTATCAAGGCAAGTTGGTATTACAGCGCGCATCGCTTGGCGGTTTAGCGGCGCAATTAGCATTGCCGCTACGAAACCGTTTATAAAAGCTTGATACTTTCGACTTCTACTTCAGGTGTCGAACCACCTTCAAATTCACCAAAGATGCGTAGCTTGGTGTTGTTATCAATGGCTACTGGTAGCTTGATATCATCGTCAAGTTCAACAATAACTTGGCCTGTAGCGTCGGCGAACATGTATTTGTCTGCGCTGATTTGGTGGATTAACTGACCTTCCAATACCACGTTAGCTTCGCTGAAACTGCCTATGTTTTCTAGGTTTTCCTCTACTGTCGTGACGTTCATTGCTGGGCCTGTGTAATTAATCGATTGTTTGTTGTGCTCATCATGGCCATTACCTTTTGCCATTGCTAATGTTGGTAACATAACGATCGTTGCTGCGAGTGCGATAATTGTTTTCTTTAGCATCTTAAATCTCCTGAAAACCTGCGGCTTTCGTTTGTTGTTATTGCTGCTGCTATTGCCGTTGTCGTCGTAGCCGCAGCGCCTAATCAATGTTGATGATGCTATTAAACAACATTGATACTGAATACAATCTGAGTGCGTTGTTCATATTCAGTACATGTTTGGAGATGGCTTTGTTTTCACGTTTTATAGCGACGCTCTTATAACGCGTGATTAGAGTAAGTCGAGTAGCTCATTCAATGCTTTAATGAAAAAATCGATTTCTGCTTTGGTGTTATAAATGGCTAGAGAAACGCGTATGGTGCCGGATAGTTTTAGGCTGTGCATCAAGGGTTGGGCGCAGTGATGCCCAGTACGCACGGCGATACCTTGTAAGTCGAGTAACATACCGACATCGCCATTATGAGCGTCACCAATAATAAAACTGACGCCGCCTGCGCGGTGCTGCGGTGAGCCAATGATTTTAATTCGTGGCATCTTTTCCAGTTCAGCCGTGGTGTACGCCAGCAATGTAGCCTCGTGGCTTGCTAGTGCTTGACGGTCATAACTGTTTAAAAATGTCATGGCGCGGGCTAGGCTAATCGCTCCAGCTATATTTGGGGTTCCGGCTTCGAATTTAAACGGTAATTCGTTATACGTGGTGTGTTCAAAACTCACGGCTTTAATCATCTCGCCACCACCTTGCCACGGCGGTAATTGATTTAATGCTTGTTCTTTGCCCCAGAGCACGCCGATACCGGTTGGGCCATACATTTTATGTCCAGAGAACACATAAAAATCACAGCCCAGCGCTTGTACGTCAACATCCCAATGCGAAATAGCTTGAGCGCCGTCGATTAATACTTTAGCACCGACTTGTTTCGCTAATGCGATGATCTCCTCAATCGGGTTCACCGTACCGATTGCATTGGATACATGGCTAACTGCCACTAACTTGGTTTTAGCGCTCAGGAGCTGTTTATAGGCCTGTATATCGAGGTCTGTAGACGGTAATAGCGGGATAACCTTGATAATCGCGCCTGTGCGTTGTGCGAGCATTTGCCAAGGCACGATATTAGCGTGATGCTCCAAGGTCGAAATGATGATCTCATCACCCGCTTGGATGCTTGTCGTTAAACAATTGGCAATTAAATTTATGGCTTCGGTGGTGCCACGGGTCCAAATGATTTCTTTACTGCTATTGGCATTGATAAACTGCGCACAGATATCACGGGCATTTTCATAAGCCGACGTCGCTTGCGCACTTAATGCGTGCGATGCGCGGTGGACATTAGCGTTGATATCACGATAATAAGTATTAATCGCCTCAAGCACTGATAATGGCTTTTGACTGGTGGCTGCATTGTCCAAATAAATTAACGGATGATCGTTTACTTGTTGGGATAATACGGGGAACTGTTGTCTGAGGTTAATTAATTCAATATCGCTAAGCATGGTGGTAAACTCACTATCAAGGAGTGGGGATTATAACCTGAAAAAATGCCTTACGCATTTGTACATTTCGGTGAATTTAAATAGTTTTTGCAATTATTATGATTTAATTTTTATTGCTTGTTTTTGGCCTTTTTTTTACCTTTTAAACTGTTTTATTGCATTTGTGCTCACAAAATCACCGTTGCAGTCTGTTTTTAGCGCGATTTGTCTGTAGTTAAAGATGGTGATATTTTGCACTATTATTGATTTGTGTTTGGCTTTACTGTATAAACCGAGCTTTAAAAGTATACCTAGTAGCTTCAAATGCGACTATGTAGACACTTATATTTGAAGTTATTGGAGCACACTATGTCAAAAGTATGCCAAGTCACTGGTAAAAAACCAGCTGTTGGTAACAACGTTTCTCACGCAAAAAACCGCACACGTCGCCGTTTCTTGCCAAACCTACATTCACACCGTTTTTGGGTTGAGAGCGAAAACCGCTTTGTTAAATTACGTCTTACTGCTAAAGGTATGCGTATTATCGATAAGAAAGGTATTGATTCAGTTTTAACTGAAATGCGTGCCCGTGGTGTTAAGGTTTAAGGAACTAGATTATGCGCGATAAAATTCGTTTGAATTCATCTGCTGGTACAGGTCACTTCTATACTACAGATAAGAACAAAAAAAACATGCCTGAAAAAATGGAAATCAAAAAGTTTGATCCAGTTGTTCGTAAGCACGTTATCTACAAAGAAGGCAAAATCAAGTAATACTTGATTGCGTTTTTGATGTATAAAAAATGCCAGTTATTTATAACTGGCATTTTTGTATGCAAATTTTGCTACAATCTAACCTCTACCTCTTTTCCTAATGTTTTAGTCTGGTGTTGCCCTTATGAAAATGAATCCCCGTCAGGATGAAGCTGTTAAATATATTTCTGGTCCATGTTTGGTACTTGCTGGTGCAGGCAGTGGTAAAACGCGTGTAATTACCACTAAAATTGCCCACCTAGTACAGAACTGTAGTTATGATGCCAAGAATATTGCTGCGGTAACCTTTACCAATAAAGCGGCGCGTGAGATGAAAGAGCGTATCGCTCAGACGTTAGGTAAAAAAGAAGCTAAAGGCTTGATGGTTTCAACATTCCATACCTTAGGGCTAAACATTATTCGTAAAGAATATAAAACCTTAGGTATCAAACAGGCATTTACCCTGTTTGATGATCAAGACCAATTAGCGCTATTAAAAGAGCTGACACAAGAGACGTTAGAAGAAGATAAAGAACTTATCGACCAATTACGCAGCGCTATTTCGAATTGGAAGAATGAGTTGGTACTGCCGCCACAAGCAATTGCCCGTGCGCAGATGCCACAAGACAAATTATTTGCTCAGTGTTATGACGATTACCTCCGTCACATGAAAGCCTATAATGCGTTGGACTTTGATGATTTGATCATGATGCCGACGTTGTTATTACGCTTGAATGATGAGGTGCGTGAACGCTGGCAAAATAAGATCCGTTATTTATTGGTGGATGAGTATCAAGATACTAATACCAGCCAATATGAATTGGTGAAACTGATCGTAGGCCAGCGCGCTAAATTTACCGTGGTAGGGGATGATGATCAGTCTATTTATTCATGGCGTGGCGCACGACCTGAAAACCTGACGTTACTACAAAATGATTTCCCTGGTTTGAAAGTGGTGAAGCTCGAGCAAAACTACCGTTCGACGCAGCGTATTTTAAAAGCCGCCAATATCTTAATTGATAATAATCCGCATGAGTTTAGTAAACGCCTATTCAGTGAATTGAGTTATGGTGAACCGATTAAAGTATTCACCACTAAAAACGAAGAGCATGAAGCTGAAAAAGTAGTATCAGAACTGCTTGCGCATAAGTTTATGGCGCGTAGTGAATACAAAGATTACGCCATCTTATACCGTGGTAACCATCAGTCGCGATTATTTGAAAAAGCGTTAATGACTAACCGTATTCCGTATAAAATCAGCGGTGGTACGTCATTCTTCTCGCGCGCCGAGATCAAAGACATGATGGCGTATTTACGCTTGTTAGTGAATCCAGATGACGATAATGCCTTTTTACGCGTAGTGAACGTACCGCGTCGTGAGATTGGCCCGACAACATTAGAAAAGCTCGGTAATTACGCCAACCTGCGTAATATCAGTTTATTCGCGGCCAGTTTTGAAATGGGACTTGAGCAGACATTAACGGGGCGTGGTTTACTTGCCGTTCGTGGCTTTACCCGCTGGTTAGTTGAGTTATCAGACCAAGAGCAACGTAGCGATAGTATCGATGCTGTGCGCGATATGGTGCGTGATATTCATTACGAAGATTGGCTATACGAAACCAGCACCAGTGCGAAAGCGGCTGAAATGCGCATGAAGAATGTCTCTGAGTTATATCGCTGGGTAACAGAAATGCTCAAAGGTGATGATCTGGATGAAGAGATGACGCTAGCACAAGTGGTGACTCGATTAACGTTGCGTGACATGTTAGAGCGTAATGAAGATGAAGACGATTCTGATCAGGTGCAACTGATGACGTACCATGCTTCTAAAGGTCTGGAATACCCGTATGTATTCATGGTCGGTATGGAAGAAGGTATCTTGCCGCATCAAAGTTCGATTGATGATGATCCAAATGTCGAAGAAGAACGTCGTTTAGCGTATGTGGGTATTACCCGAGCGCAAAAGGTACTGTTCATGATGTTATGCAAAGAGCGTCGCCAATTTGGTGAAGTAGTGAAACCTGAGCCAAGCCGCTTCTTGTTAGAGTTACCGCAAGATGATCTGGAATGGGATTTACGTAAAAAAGCGGATTCGCCAGTAGAAAAACAGGCGAAAGGTAAACGTGGTGTCGCCAATCTTAGAGCGCTTTTTAATAAATAACGTTAACAAGTAACGTTAATAAATCGCTTATTAGAGCTCTAATAAGCGATTAACTTGCCTATAATCCATTGGTTTCGCGATATAATTACCTTGGCCAAACTCACAGCCTAACTCCACTAGTTTGGCATGCTGCTGCTGACTTTCAATCCCTTCGACAATCACCTTGAAGCCCATATCATGGCTAATATCTCTGATCACGCGGATCAAGGATAAGTCCTTTTTTGACATCAGCATGCGATTGGTAAAGTGGCTGTCTATTTTGACGAAATCAATCGGGTATTTAAAGAAGGCATTGAGTGAGCTAAAACCACTACCAAAATCATCTAACCCCACCAGAACACCAACTTGGCGCAATTTCTCCAGTGCGCGGATAGCAAATTTATTGTACGCCATGCATTGGTGCTCTCTAAACTCAAGCACCAAACAATTTGGTGGTATTTGTTGCTGCTGGATAATGAAAATTAAATGTTCAACGGCACCATCCAAAATCAGGTGCTTGGCGGATAAGTTCATGGTTAACATGATCTGCTGATTATCAGCGTGTGAGTCATGCCATTTCTTCAACTGCAAGCAGGATTGATAAATAATATGCAGATCGAGGGCGATGATAATATCGGTGTTCTCTGCTAATGAGATAAAACTACGATTATTGTCACCACTGTGGTCATTATGACTAATGCTACAACTGCGGCTGTCTTCATGCCAATGCGCAATGACTTCAAAACCAATCAGCTGATTGCTGTTTAATTGAATGATCGGCTGGTAGTAAGGCTGTATATCGTTGTTAATGATCGCTCGAGTGAGTTTTTCTTGTTGCTGTATGACTTGGGTGTTTTGACTTGGCGTTGGTAGCGCTGTGGATAAATGATAATGGCCTAAGCCTTGCAGCTGTGCATTTTTTAGTGCGATATCGGCATCTTTTAGTACCTGACTTACGGAGTGTGGTGCTTGCTGTAAGCTAATGCCGATACTACTGCTGCAGAGAATTTTATAGTGGCTAACCTGAAAGCTAAAGCGAAACTGTGATTGGATCTCTTTGGCTAGGTCTACGGCGCTATCGGCATCGCTAATATCTGTTTTTAGTAAGGCGAACTCATCACCCTGCAAGTTGACTAAACAATCATTACTTGAGGTTAATGATTGTAAGTGCTCACGGATAGAGGTGATTAATTTATTGCTGAGATCACTGCCAAAATTACGTTCCACTTCAGCGATGTTATCGACTTTTATCAGTAATAACACAAAACGCTGTTGGGTATGCTGCAATAGCTGTAATGCGGATTTGAGCTGCGTTAGAAAGAGAGCACGCTGAGTGCGCAATGAATGAGACAAAGCCAAACTGATGAGTTTAGTGGTATGTGGTTGCTGATGTACTGAAAGACGGTCCTTGTTCACAATTGGCATCCTAATGGTCTTTAATCACTAAAAAAACGAAGTCTTATAGTGATAAAGTCTAGCAGTGGATAACTGTGGGTCAAAAAAAGCCACTAAATAAATTAGTGGCTCTATCGAAAGTCTGTGTCTTATAACGGCTTAGCGTCATAATTTTTTGTTATAACATTACTCTGGGGTAGTGTTATAGACCTTGGATCATGTAATCAACTGCGGCCTGTAGTTCATCATCAGAACATGAAGCACAAGTACCACGTGGCGGCATCACACCATTTAAGCCTTCGATTGCGTGGCGATATAGTGTGTCTTTTCCTTGAGCAATACGCGGTGCCCACTGATCTGCATTACCTTTAATTGGGGCGCCAGCAAGGCCACTACCATGACACATATTACAAGTCGCAGTATAAACTTGTTCGCCTGAACGCGGTTCTGCTGGTGTTGAACTTTTGGCAACAACAGGAGCAAGTTCACCTGGTAGGTATACTTGGCCAACAGGAGCAATACGTTCTGCAACTGACTCAGCAGAATTGTGGCCTGCGTTTACAGTGAATGCAAATAGCAATGATGCTGATAAAGTGATTAGAATATTTCGTAGTTTATGCATGCTCTTTTTAGCTCCCTAATTAATGGTATTGTTAGTCAGTGGGTGACTTTTGTTATAATTAATCCCTAGTACTGCTGGGCATTATATCCTTACCTAGCCTTAGGTTAAATAGTTGTAACAGTGTTTGTTGCATTTTACTTGGTTATAAAAGATACAGGCTACGTGGTGATACGACATTTTCCGACCGAATAACCGAATTTGCCTAGACGAGATCCGTTGTTGGACGTAAGATATTGTTTATGCGTCCGTAGCTCAGTTGGATAGAGCGCGCCCCTCCGGAGGGTGAGGTCGGAGGTTCGACTCCTCTCGGACGCACCATTATAGTTATTATAGTCGTAGCTTGATGAATGATAAATGGCGGTTGTAGCTCAGTTGGTAGAGCCCCGGATTGTGATTCCGGTTGTCGAGGGTTCAAATCCCTTCAGTCGCCCCATTATCTACCAGATTTAGAAAAGCCCGTAATGCTTCAGTGTGTTACGGGCTTTTTGCTTTCTAATACTTTACAATCAAAATATTGCTGGCGATATGTTATTACTATTAATTTCGGTATATCGTTATGTCACCTTGTGTTTCATTGAAATTGAAGCTTGGAGCTTATAGATGCCTTTTAAAATAATTGTCTTTGTCTTTTCGGTAATATTGTTTTCATCTTCTATTCATGCCGCAAAAACGTATGATTTTGCTACTCGCAGTCCTGGAATTGATGCTTTTGCTTATGACGGCATTAACTTTACCAAAAAACCATCAGACAATACTTCTCCAACAAGGGCATATTCAGGTCTTGAATATACAAGAGTATCAACAAATGATAATACGAATAATATCATTTGGACTAATCAAAATAATGCCTATCCGATGGTTAGGTATGTCTTTGAGTTAGATGAAGCAGAGGCTGACATACAGCGATTAGACTTTTTTTGGAATGGTAAGGGTATTAACGATAAACATAATCAAGACGATGGTGTTGTGTTATATCTTTGGAATTATAGCAGCAATGGTTATGTTGAAATTGATAACTCAGGCAATACAACAGCTGAGGTTGATTTAACACATACTATTACAGCAAATATCGCTAATTACATTGATGAAAATAACAATAATAAAATAACTTTATTAGTTGTTTCAAATGATAACGTTAAAGGTTGGCGTGATAATAAAATTAGAACTGACTACGTAAGTGTTGAAGTTAAGGGAAAGGCGGTCGATCTCGAACCTATTTTAGACTATCGTTTTGACGAATGTAGCTACACTGGAAATAACGGTGATGTTATTGATCAAATTGGTGATTTTAATGGTATGTCCAATGGCATGTCAAAGCCGATAAATGAGGCTGTAATCAATACATCGCTCGATTTAAGTGAAAATGGTACCAGTGATTGGGTTCATGTGCCTAGCGGTGCGGTTGATGGTTTAAATGACTTTTCAGTGTCGGTCTGGTTTAAAACTGCGGAAAATAAGACGCAACAAGAAATATTTCATGCGCTAGGAGGAGATGATAGAGATGATGAGGATGATGAATTAGAGATATTCCTAAGGGAAGGGGACGATCGCGGGGGCAAGGATATTGTTTATATTAAAATAAAGGATGATAAAAAAGAAATAGAAAGTAATATTGAGTTAACAAATAATACCTGGCACCACTTGGTCGTAACAAGAGAAGGTCATGGTGTATGTTTATTTATTGATGGAGCACCACAACAATGTGTTAGTGTTGATGATGCAGACGCATTGTCGGTAAGGCATCCTAATGCAGTAGTTATTGGTCAAGAACAAGATGATTTTGGTGGTGATTTCAGCACTAGTCAAAACTTTGAAGGTCAGTTGGATGAATTTAAAATTTTTGATGGAAAATTATCTTCTACTCAGATAACGAGTATTTATCAAAACGAATCGCTAGGGCGAAATTTTGATGGTAGCACGCGCCTACCGGCTGTTTGTTCCGCAGCTGAGCCCGTATTAGAATATCGCTTTGATGAAGTGAGTTGGGACGGCACGCCCAATGAAGTCGATAATAATTTAAGTCATAACCATGATGGCCAGGCCTTTGGGAAGGCGACAACGACTAATAATACAGAAGGGCAGATATGTAGGGCGGGTAACTTTAGTGGTCTAGGTGAGCCAGGTTATCCAGGTGATTATATTAACGTTAGTGGTATTAATGAATACCTAAAAGATTCCGCGAGCCTCTCGTTTTGGATTAAAACCAGTCAACCTGGAAATAATACTGCTTGGCAAGCTCCTGGGATATTGGGTGTTGAACAAATTGGAACTGGTAATGATATTTTTTGGGGCTATTTGGACGGTGCTGGTCGTATCGGCATCAAAAAAGGTAATGGTGCCGCAGCTGTATCAAGCGGTAACGTTAACGACAATGAATGGCACCACGTGGTATTGACCCGAAATATCGATGATAATGTTGTTGAGGTATTTGTTGACGGCGTGAGAGGGCCTAATGGTCGAGCTCAATCGGAATCTGGTGTTGTTAGTACGACTTTTTCAAGCATTGGTCGAATTGAAAATAGAGATCAAAATAATAACGATAATAATGGGATTAGTAAGTATTTTATTGGTCAACTCGATGAATTACTGATTTACAATTCAGTATTATCTCAATCCGACGTAAGTTTTATTTATGATAATCAGAATAATAAGAGAAATTATGATGGTAGCACAGACCGATTTTGTCCCTCAGAACCTTCGAAAATAGATCATTTCGAAATTGAACACGATAGTTATGGTTTAACCTGTGAAGCTGAGATTATAACGGTCAATGCTTGTTTGGATGCAAGCTGCTCAACGTTAAGTAATAAGCCGGTGACTCTCGATGTCAAAGCGTTGGGCTCTAGTTCAGTTGTTCATGAAATTAGTTTTACCGGTACAGGTGCTGCGAGTATTCCATATACAACTGCTGGTTCAGTTATTCTATCGGTGGAGGATGCATCTATCACGGCTGAAAATCCAACTGTATGTGTTGGTGGTAGCAGTAGAACCCCCTGTTTAATGACGTTTGCTGACTCAGGTTTTCGGTTTACAAGTAGCATAAGCTCGAATGGTATTCCAACACAGTTATCTGGAAAACCGTCAAACGTGGGCTATAATCGTTCGACTTTAGCCCTACAAGCAATAAAAAAGAATACTGTAACGGGTGTATGTGAAGCCGCTCTTATCGGCACGACACTGATTGAATTATCCGCTGAATGCATTGAGCCTGCTACCTGCAAAAGTAATGTAAAAATTAATAGTACAACGATAACTAACCCCAATACCCCTGTTAGCCTAGATTTTGGTGATGAAGATAATAACGCCGCAACTTTTAATTTAACTTATCCTGATGCAGGTAAAGTGCAGCTACATGCGCGATATAATATACCTGTAGATGGCGATCCGTCTGGTGATTACATGAAAGGTAGCAGTAATAGTCTAGTGGTTCGGCCTTTTGGTTTTTCTATTGAGGCTGCTGATAATCCTAAGGCTGAGTCTGCCGCCGATGCAAAATATAAAAAAGCAGGTGAGAAGTTTACGACTAGTGTAACCGCAGTGCAGTGGCAGGCTGGGCAAGATAACGACAACGATGGAATACCTGATAGTGGTCGTGATTTAAGTAATAATAAGGCGACACCAAATTTCGGCCAAGAAAATACTGCGGAAACGGTTATTTTAACTCATCAATTAGTAGCCCCTTCTGGTGGCTCGCTTGGTAGTTTATCGGGCAATACAATTATGAGCTTTACTTTAGGTGAAGGGAAAACGACTAATTTGTCTTGGTCAGAAGTTGGTATTATAGATTTAACGGCAAATTTGAGTTCATCATCTTATCTCGGTGTCGGCCCAATTACTGGTACAACTCCTTATGTTGGTCGGTTTATTCCTGACAACTTTCAGCAAATCGTTATTGAGCATGGCACTTTGTTTGCTACGTGTGGAGCTAACTCCCCGTTTGCTTATAGCGGTCAAATGGATGAAACGGATGACACTATCGGTGCGATTACATATTTAACGAAACCAGTATTAAATATCACTGCTCATAATACACAAGGCGAGCTAACTAAAAATTATACCGGTGACTTCGCTAAATTAATGTTTTTGAAGACTGATGATAAGAATAAGATTAGTTTTAATGCACCAGTGACAACTCACTCTAATGGCCTAGCTTTAACTGGTAAGTTCCCTGAACTCGGTGATATCGTTGATTTAGGTAATGGATTGTTAACATACACATTATCTCAAAATGATAACTTTGTTTATATTCGTGATGCAGATAGTGAAATCGCTCCTTTCGATGCCAGCTTTGATCTACCTTTTGATGTATTTAAAGATTCTGATGGCATCACGTTTAAAGCGTCGGGTGATAATGGGGATTATTTTGAAACGCCAAAATTTAATAGTGCTTCCGATAACACTGTGGAAATTCGCTTTGGCCGACTAGTATTGCAAAATAGCTTTGGTCCAGAGATGGTAAATCTTACTCAGCAGCTGCAAGTAGAATATTTTGATGGTAATAATTTTATTGTCTCTGCCGATGATAATTGCTTAAGTTATGATGACGCTAAGCTTTCGTCTAGCCCTGATATCGATACTCTAGGCGGTACAGGCCCATTTATTGACGGTGAAACTCGATCTATTCAACTCGATGCGCAAGATCCTGATAGCGCTGGTACTATTAATGTCTTATATGATACTCATAGTTGGTTGGAGTTTGATTGGGACAATGTAACTGGTTATGATGACCCTTTTGCCATTGCTACCTTTGGCTTATATCGTGGCAATGATCGCGTTATCTACAGAAGAAAAGTAGTTGATTAATATGTTGATAATAAGTGCAGTAGAGCTAAGTGAAATCGAGTTAGTTAAATAAGGTTTGATTGTTTTTTACACTAGTGCTGTTCGAATTCATCCCTTTTTAATTGAAAATAACAAAATATGTGCTTTTTGGTTAAAAAGACTTGCAGACTTACACACAATATCTATAATGCGCACACTTGTTAAGAATGATGCATTCTAACTTGTATGTTCGGTGATTAGCGCAGCTTGGTAGCGCACCTGGTTTGGGACCAGGGGGTCAGAGGTTCGAATCCTCTATCACC